>JAGYNF010000001.1 GCA_018400215.1 Cyanobium sp. M55B138
CTGGTGCTGGGGCGCGCCGGAACCAGGGATCCCCATCAGCTGCTCTGGCTGCATGGAACCTGGCTGTCGATGCGGCACACTTGCGCCTAATTCCCAGGTTGCCGTCATGACGGACGAGACGAGCACAGCACCGCCCCAGGGCACCCGCCCCGGTGGCAGCCGCGATTCCGGTGGCAGCCGCGAGAGTGGCGGCTTCCGGATCCGACTCAGCGACAACGAGATGCGGGCAGCTCGGGCCCTGCAGGACGCCTTCCGGCTGCGTTCGACGGTGGCGGTGCTTGGTTTTTCGGTGCGCGCCCTGGCCCAACTGCTCGAGGAGGGCAAGCTCGACGAGCTCGTGGCCCAGCAGCGCTCCCAGGCCGCCAGCCCGGCCGCCAACCGGGACGGAGCCCGCGAGGGGGGCCGGGGACGCCGCCCCAGCGGAGATGGCGAGTCCCGGGGTGGTCGGCCGGAGCGGGCGGCCCGCGTTGACCCCTTCGCCCGGCCTGCCCGCCCCACCCCAGCCGAACCCGTCCCCAGCGAGACGCCGGCAACGGATGCACCGGCAGCGGATGCACCGGCAGTAGACGGGCCGGCAGCGGATGGGGCCGACCCCGGCGACGCCACCCCAGCCGAGAGCTGAGGCCCGCCCCATGAGCAAGCCCCGGGTTCTCTCCGGCGTCCAGCCCACCGGCGCCCTGCACCTGGGCAACTGGCTCGGAGCCATCCGCAACTGGGTCGAACTGCAGGACAGCCACGACACCTTTTTTTGCGTGGTGGACCTGCACGCCATCACCGTGCCCCACGACCCGGCCCGGCTGGCCGAGGACACCCTCAGCACTGCGGCGCTCTACCTGGCCTGTGGCATCGACCCGGCGCGCTCCACCGTGTTTGTGCAGAGCCAGGTGAGCGCCCACAGCGAACTGGCCTGGCTGCTCAACTGCGTCACGCCACTCAACTGGCTGGAGCGGATGATCCAGTTCAAGGAGAAGGCGATCAAGCAGGGCGACCAGGTGTCGATGGGCCTGCTCGACTACCCGGTGCTGATGGCGGCCGACATTCTTCTCTACGACGCCGACCGGGTGCCGGTGGGGGAAGACCAGAAGCAGCACCTCGAACTGGCCCGCGACATCGCCCAGCAACGCATCAATGCCCGCTTTGGCCCGAAGGGGGCTGATGGTGAGCCCGAGGCGATCCTCAAGGTGCCCGAACCCCTGATCCTCAAGGAGGGGGCCCGGGTGATGAGCCTCACCGACGGCAGCAGCAAGATGAGCAAGAGCGACCCCAATGAGGGCTCGCGCATCACCCTGCTGGATCCACCGGAGCTGATCACCAAAAAGATCAAGCGGGCCAAGACCGACCCCACCATGGGGCTGGAGTTCGGCAACCCCGAACGGCCGGAGGCCGACAACCTGCTTGGCCTCTACGCAATCCTCTCGGGCCGGGGACGGGAGGCGGCCGCCAGCGAGTGTGCCGCCATGGGCTGGGGCCAGTTCAAGCCCCTGCTCGCCGAGGCCACGGTGGAGGCGCTGCGGCCGGTGCAGGAGCGCTACCGGGAGCTGCGCCAGGATCCAGGCGCGGTGGAAACGGTGCTGCGGCAGGGCCGGCTGCGGGCCGATCAGGTGGCCCACGCCACCCTGCAGCGGGTGCGTGAGGCGCTCGGATTTCTGGTGATTCCCGCCTGAGCGACACCAGCAGGCCGGTTGATGGCTGGGGCTGCGCCTGGGATCAGCCAGGAAAGGCGGGTGGCTCAGGCCACTCCAGCTGGGGAAGCGGGAGCTGCAGGGCCCGCAGCCGGGCCGACAGCGACCACACCCGCATCACCAACTGGTGCCAGGGGGCCATCGTCTCCAGGCTGAGGGCCATGGGGGCTGGGGTGGCCTGGCGCAACGCCGATGCGGCCATCAGAGCCCGGCCAGCCTCCTGCAACTCGGCACGAAACTGCTCCCGTTGCTCCGCCGCCATCACGCTCTCGGGACAGAGGTCGAGCAACACCTCTCCGCGGGCGAACCAGACACGGAAGTCGTCGAGCAGGGAGCCCAGCAGGTGGTCCAGCAAATCGGCTCCAGACTCCGGCTGGGAGGGGGCGGCGCTCATCTGGAAAGCTTAAGAAGCGCTGCGTAGGATCGACGTTCGTCGTCCTGTTCCGCAAGCCCGTGCCCGCACCCGCAGCTGCCTCCAGCTCCGCTCAGGCCGCCGCAGGTGTTGCCCAGGCCGCCACGGAGCAGCAGACCCCGCTACACCTTCCCAAAACCAGCGAGAGCGAAGCGCTGCTGAAGATCCGCCACTCGATGAGCCATGTGATGGCCATGGCGGTGCAGAAGCTGTTCCCCAAGGCCCAGGTCACGATCGGCCCCTGGACCGAGAGCGGCTTCTACTACGACTTCGACAGCCCCGATCCCTTCAGCGAAGCCGACCTCAAGGCGATCAAGAAGGAGATGATCCGGATCATCAACAAGAAGCTGCCGCTCGAGCGGATCGCGGTGAGCCGGGCCGAGGCCGAGGGGAGGATCCAGGCCCAGAACGAGCCCTACAAGCTGGAGATCCTGGCGGGGATTCAGGAACCCATCACCCTCTACACCCTGGGCGAGGAGTGGTGGGACCTCTGCGCCGGCCCCCACGTGGCCAACACCAGCGAGCTCAACGCCAAGGCCTTTGAGCTGGAAAGTGTGGCCGGCGCCTACTGGCGTGGTGACGAAAAGAATGCCCAGCTGCAACGCATTTACGGCACCGCCTGGGAAACCGCGGAGCAACTGGCCGAGCACAAGCGCCGCAAGGAGGAGGCGAAACGGCGCGACCATCGGCGTTTGGGCAGCGACCTCGATCTGTTCTCGATCGAGGATGAGGCGGGCGCCGGCCTGGTGTTCTGGCATCCCCGCGGCGCCCGCATGCGCCTGCTGATCGAGGATTTCTGGCGCCAGACGCACTTCGCCGCCGGCTACGAGTTGCTCTACACGCCCCATGTGGCCGACATCAGCCTCTGGAAAACCTCTGGCCACCTCGACTTCTACAGCGAGAGCATGTTTGGGCCGATGCAGGTGGATGAGCGGCAATACCAGCTCAAGCCGATGAACTGCCCGTTCCACGTGCTCACCTACGCCAGCACCCTGCGCAGCTACCGGGAGCTGCCGATCCGCTGGGCCGAGCTGGGCACGGTCTATCGCTACGAGCGCCCCGGCGTGATGCATGGCCTGATGCGGGTGCGCGGCTTCACCCAGGACGATGCCCACGTGTTCTGCCTGCCGGAGCAGATCGGCGATGAGATCCTGCGCATCCTCGATCTCACCGAGCAGATCCTCTCCACCTTCGATTTCAAGAGCTATGAGATCAACCTTTCCACCCGACCGGAGAAATCGATCGGCGAGGACGCGGTGTGGGAGCTGGCCACCGCTGGCCTGATCGAGGCGCTGGAGCGCAAGGGCTGGGCCTACAAAATTGATGAGGGTGGCGGCGCCTTCTACGGCCCCAAGATCGACCTCAAGATCGAGGACGCCATCGGCCGGATGTGGCAGTGCTCCACAATCCAGCTCGATTTCAACCTGCCGGAGCGCTTCGGGCTGGAGTATGTGGCGGCCGATGGATCCCGGCAGCCACCGATCATGATTCACCGCGCCATCTTCGGCTCGCTGGAGCGGTTCTTCGGGATCATGACCGAGAACTACGCCGGCGATTTCCCCTTCTGGCTGGCCCCCGAGCAGATCCGGCTGCTGCCCGTCACCGATGAGGTGGCCCCCTACGCCGAGGAGGTGCTGGAGCAGCTGACGGCGGCTGGCGTGCGCGCCAGGATTGACCACTCCGGTGAGCGCCTCGGCAAGTTGATCCGCAACGGCGAGCAGATGAAGATCCCGGTGTTGGCCGTGATCGGCGCCAAGGAGGCTGAATCAGGCGAGGTGAGCCTGCGCAGCCGCCGTGAAGGCGACTTGGGCAGCGTGGCGGTTGCCGACCTGCTGGAGGCCGCAGACCTGGCCAACAGGCGGCGCGCGGCCGGGTTGGGCCTGGCCCCCCAGCCGCCGCTGGCCCCAACCTGAGCCCGCAAGGGAGTGCGCCCATGACCACCCTGCTGGCCGGCGACATCGGCGGCACCAAGACCCTGCTGGCCCTCTACCGCCTCAACGGCCTGGAGGGGCCCAACCCGCTGGAGCTGCTGCTGGAGGAGCGGTTCAGCTCTGCCGACTGGGACGACCTCACGCCGATGGTGGGCCACTTCCTCAGCGGGGCCGCCGACTGCCTGCCCGGCCTTGATGCAGCGCCCGCTGCCGCCTGCTTCGCCGTGGCCGGACCGGTTCAGGGGGGCCGCGCCAGGCTCACCAACCTGCCCTGGCTGCTCGATCAGGAGGGCCTGGCGGCCAGTACAGGTATCGGCATGGTGGAGCTGGTGAATGATTTCGCCGTGCTGATCTATGGCCTGCCCCACCTGCAGACCCAGCAGCGGGCGACGCTGCGGCAGGGCCAGGCCGACCCCACGGGCAGCCTGCTGGTGCTCGGTGCCGGCACCGGCCTGGGGGTGGCCTACGGCCAGCCCACGGCCCAGGGGTTGATCGCCCTGGCCAGTGAGGCGGCCCACGCCGAATTTGCGCCGCGCTGCGAGGCGGAGTGGCGCCTGAAATGCTGGCTGCAGGCTGATCTGGGCCTGGAACGCCTCTCGATTGAGCGGGTGGTGAGTGGCACGGGCCTGGGCCATGTGGGCCGCTGGCTGCTGCAGGAACGCCACCCCGATGGGAGCCATCCCCTGCAGCGCATTCCTCCCCCCGACCTACCGGCGGCAGTGGCCCAGGCTGCCCAAGCCGGCGACAGCCTGGCCCAGGAGGCCCTGGAACTCTGGCTTGGGGCCTATGGCAGCGTCTGCGGCGACCTGGCCCTGACGGGCCTCAGCAGGGGCGGCATCTGGCTGGCCGGCGGCACCGCCGGCAAATTGCTTGAGGCCCTGCGGGGCCCGACGTTTGCCCAGGCCTTCCTGGCCAAGGGCCGCCTGGCATCGGTGCTGAAGACGATGCCGATCACAGCCATCACCGATCCAGGGATCGGCCAGTTCAGTGCCGCCTGCCGGGCCCGCATGCTGCTCGAAGCCTCCGCCCCCGCTCCGATGGACTGAAACAAACGGGCTGAGACGGACGGGCTGAGACACTGGCACCAATAGGAGTAGGCAAATGGTGCGGCCCAAGGTTGGTCAAGGGGTTGTGGTGCACGTTCCGGCCACCACGGCCAACATCGGACCCGGTTTCGACTGCCTGGGGGCAGCGCTCGACCTCGACAACGTGTTCGAGTTGCGCTGCGTGGAGGGGGGCAGCCACCGCTTCGACCTGATCATCGAGGGCAGTGAGGGCGCGCATCTGCGCGGCGGCCCCGACAACCTCGTATACCGCTCAGCCCAGCGGGTGTGGAAGGAGGCGGGCGAGGAGCCGGTGGGGCTGGAGGCCAGGGTGCGGCTGGCGGTGCCGCCGGCCCGCGGCCTGGGCAGCAGCGCCACGGCGATCGTGGCAGGCCTGATGGGCGCCAATGCCCTGGTGGGGGAACCACTCAGCAAGGAGAAATTGCTGGAGCTGGCGATCGACATCGAGGGCCATCCAGACAATGTGGTGCCCTCCCTGGTGGGGGGGCTGTGCATGACGGCCAAGGCCGCCTCGAACCGCTGGCGCGTGGTGCGCTGTGAATGGTCGAGTGAGGTGGTGGCGGTGGTGGCGATTCCCGCCATCAGGCTGGCCACCAGTGAGGCGCGTCGGGCCATGCCCAAGGCGATCCCAGTGGCGGATGCGGTGTTGAATCTCGGCGCCCTCACCCTGCTGCTGCAGGGATTGCGCAGCGGCAACGGCGATCTGATCAGCGACGGCATGCACGACCGGCTGCACGAGCCCTACCGCTGGGGCCTGATCGTGGGGGGCACCAAGGTGCGTGATGCGGCCCTGGAGGCCGGGGCCTGGGGGTGCGTGATCAGCGGCGCCGGACCGAGCCTGCTGGCGCTGTGCACGGCGGAGAAGGCCCAGGCCGTTGGCCGGGCGATGTTGCTGGCCTGGCACAAGGCCGGCGTTGAAAGCCGCACCGAGGTGCTCACCGTGCAGAAGGAGGGCAGCCGCTGGCAACCGCTGCCGGATCGCTGAACCGCTGCGCTCGAGGGCCAATCAGGCACGATTCTGTTATTGCTCTGCTGCTGATCTGATGCAACTGTTTTGCTGCAAAGTGCTGATAGCTGAGGGTCGCTAGTCCCAGCCCCTAGATCTAGACCACCCTGTCGACAGTGGAGCATCAACAGCGGCAGGGGCAGCGATGACCTGTTCGGCTGGCAGGCCAAGGCCGGTGTGGCCTATGGCTTGAACTGGAACACTGACGTCTACGCCGAGGCCGTCTACCAGGGCGCCGAGTCGTTCCGCGCTGGCCGCACCAGCTACGACGGCTTCAACAACAACTGGGGCTTCAAGATCGGTGCCCGTTACCGCTTCGGCGGCCCCGGGTGGAGGTGCAGGAGGACGTGGTGATCACGCCCGAGACCGAGCCCGCACCCACTCCCGCCCCGATCCGCGACCTGTGGTGAGCCGGGACGATAGGTACAAATGCCCAATGCCCTGCAGGCGACTGATAGCCTGGCCCGCGGTTCGGTCCAAGGCGGTGAAGACCGCGTTGGCGTGAGCCCGCCACCCTCGCCAACCGTCCCGGACCCTGATGGACGCCTTCCTGCCCAGCCTGGCCGCGTCCCTCAACGGCCTGGAGACGGTTCCGTCCAGCCCGTCCTTTCCCTGGCTCAGCCTGATCGTGCTGCTGCCGGCGGTGGTGGCCCTGGTGATGCCGCTGCTGCCCGGAGAGAGCGACGATCCACGCCTGCCCCGCGCCGTGGCCCTCGGCGCCCTGGCTGTCGACCTGGGCCTGATGCTGGTGTGCTTCAGCCGCCACTTCAACGGCAACCTCAGCGACCTGCAGCTGGTGGAGCGGGTGAACTGGGTGCCGGCCCTGGGCCTGGAGTGGTCGCTGGGGGCCGATGGCCTCTCGGCCCCCCTCGTGGTGCTCTCCGGCCTGGTGACCCTGCTTTCGGTGGCCGCCAGCTGGAACGTGAACCGCAAGACACGGCTCTACTTCGCCCTGATGCTGGTACAGGCCTCCGCCCAGGGGTTGGTGTTCCTCTCCCAGGATTTCCTGCTCTTCTTCCTGGCCTGGGAACTGGAATTGGTACCGGTCTATCTGCTGATTGCCATCTGGGGGGGCAAACAACGGCAGTACGCCGCCACCAAATTCATCCTCTACACCGCCACCGCCTCCCTGCTGATCCTGGTGAGCGGGCTGGCCCTGGCCCTGAATGGGCCCTTCACCTTCAACCTCAGTGAACTGGCCGCCCGCAGCGCAGGTGGCACCTTCGGCCTGCTCTGCTACCTGGGCTTCCTGGTGGGATTTGGCGTCAAGCTGCCGATCTTTCCACTGCACACCTGGCTGCCCGATGCCCACGGCGAGGCCAATGCACCGGTGTCGATGCTGCTGGCGGGGGTGCTGCTGAAGATGGGCGGCTATGCCCTGTTGCGCTTCAACGTGCAGATGCTGCCGGAGGCCCACCTCACCCTGGCGCCCGCCCTGGTGGTGCTCGGCATCGTGAACATCGTCTACGGCGCCCTCAATGCCTTCGCCCAGGACAATGTGAAGCGGCGCATTGCCTGCAGCTCGGTGAGCCACATGGGGTTTGTGTTGCTGGGCATGGGCGCCATTGATGCCCTGGGCATGAGCGGGGCCATGTTGCAGATGATCAGCCATGGCCTGATTGCCGCGGCCATGTTCTTCGTGACCGGGGTGTTCTACGAACGCACCGAAACCCTCTCGATCCCCAACATGGGGGGGTTGGCCAAGGCCCTGCCGATCACCTTCGCCTTCTTCCTGGCCAGCTGCCTGGCCTCCCTGGCCCTGCCTGGCATGAGTGGCTTCGTGAGCGAGATCACCGTGTTTCTCGGCGTCACCGCCAACGACGGATTCACCACCAGCTTTCGGGTGGTCGCGGTGGTGCTGGCCGCCATTGGCCTGGTGCTCACCCCGATGTATCTGCTCAGCCTCTGCCGCCGGGTGTTCTTCGGGCCCCGCATTCCGGCCCTGGCGGTGGTGGGTGACATGCGCCCCCGCGAATTGGTGATCGGTCTCACCCTGTTGGTGCCCACCCTGGTGATCGGCTTCTGGCCCCGGGTCGCCATCGACTTCTACGAGGCCAGCACCAACGCCCTCTCCACCCAGCTGGCCCAGCAGATCACGCTGGTGGCGGGTGGGTTCACCCCCCTGGGCTGAGCCACGGCCCGGCCCCGCCATGGTCTGAAATAGCTGCAGTTGCCTTAAAGCCATGGCGGCCGCCCCCCTCCCCTCCCCAGCCACCGCTGCAGCGGGTTTACCCCTGCTGCGCGGTGAGGGCCTGCCCCCCTTTGCGGCCATCACGGCGGAGCAGGTGGACGCGGCCCTCCCGGCCCTGCTGGCGGAGCTCAATGCCGAACTCTCGGCCCTTGAACAGCAGCTGCTGCAGCGCCTCGACCACAGCGACCAACCGTTGGGCTGGGCCGATGTGATGGACCCGCTGCACCACCTCGGCGAACGGCTGCGTTGGAGCTGGGGAGTGGTGAGTCACCTCAATGGGGTGTGCAACACCGCCGAGCTGCGCCAGGCCCACCAGAACCAGCAGGGGGCCGTGGTGGCCTTCGGCAGCCGGGCCGGCCAGAGCCAACCGATCTATCGGGCCCTGGAGCTGCTGGCCAGCCAGCCCCTCGATGCCACCCAACAGCGCATCGTGGCGGCCGAACTGCGCGACATGCAGCTGCGGGGCGTGGGACTGGAGGGGGCCGAGCAGGAGACCTTTAACGCCACCACGACTGAGCTGGCACGACTCGCCAGCGATTTCGGCAACCACGTGCTCGATGCCACCAACGCCTGGAGCCTCAGCCTCAGCAGCGAAGACGATCTGGCCGGCCTGCCCCAGAGCCTGCGCGACCTGCTGGCCCAGGCGGCCGGCGACGCCGGTGAAGCGGGCTGGCGCCTGGGCCTGGACATGCCGCGGGTGGGGCCTTTTCTCAAGTACAGCCAGCGGCGCGACCTACGCGAAACCGTGTATCGGGCCCAGGTGAGCCGTGCCTCGAGCGGGGAGCTGGATAACGGCCCATTGATGGAGAGCATCCTGGCGCTGCGACGCAAGCAGGCCCGGCGGCTGGGCTACGCCAACTGGGCCGAGGTGAGCCTGGCCAGCAAGATGGCTGGCTCGGTGGCCGAGGTGGAAGAGCTGCTGGAGCAATTGCGCGCCGCCGCCTATCCGGTGGCCCAGCGGGAGCTGGAGGCCCTGCGCGCCTGCGCCGCCCGCCATGGGGCACCGGAAGCCGAGGATCTCAAGCCGTGGGACGTGGCCTTCTGGGCTGAAAAACTGCGCCAGGAGAGCTTTGAGCTCGATGCCGAAGCGCTGCGGCCCTGGTTCCCCCTCGAGCAGGTGCTGCAGGGGCTGTTTGGCCTCTGCCAACGGCTATTCGACATCCGCATCGTGAGTACCGATCCGGGTGAAGCCCCCACCTGGCACCAGGATGTGCGCTACTTCCGCGTGCTCGATGGCGCCAGTGGCGCCCCCTTGGCCGCCTTCTATCTGGATCCCTACAGCCGCCCCGGCAGCAAGCGCGGCGGTGCCTGGATGGATGAGTGCCTGGGCCGCTCCCGCAACCCCGCCGGCGAGCCGGTGCTGCCCGTGGCCTACCTGATCTGCAACCAGAGCCCGCCGGTGGCTGACACCCCCAGCCTGATGACCTTCGACGAGGTGGAGACCCTCTTCCACGAGTTCGGCCACGGCCTGCAGCACATGCTCACCACCGTGGAGCGACCCCAGGCCGCCGGCATCAACAATGTGGAGTGGGATGCGGTGGAGCTGCCCAGCCAGTTCATGGAGAACTGGTGCTACGACCGCGCCACCCTGATGGCCATGGCCCGCCACTGGCAAACGGGCGAGCCGCTGCCGGAGGCCGACTACCAGAAGCTGCTGGCAGCCCGCACCTTCATGGGCGGCAGCGCCACCCTGCGCCAGGTGCACTTCGCCCTCACCGACCTGCGCCTGCACAGCGTGTGGAGCCCCGAGGGCGGCCAGAGCCCGGAGCAGCTGCGCCGGGAGCTGGCCCGCACCACCGCGGTGCTGGAGCCGATCCAGGAGGACGCCTTCCTCTGCGCCTTCAGCCACATCTTCGCCGGCGGCTACTCGGCCGGCTACTACTCCTACAAGTGGGCCGAGGTGCTCAGTGCCGACGCCTTCAGCGCCTTCGAGGAGGTGGGCCTCGATGTGGAAGACGCGGTGGTGGCCACCGGCCGGCGCTTCCGCGACACCGTGCTCTCCCTGGGCGGCAGCCGCTCACCGGCGGAGATCTTTGAGGCCTTCCGCGGCCGGCCGCCCAGCAGCGAAGCCCTGATCCGCCAGTCGGGGCTGGCGGCCGGCTAGGGACGCAGCAGCTCGGCCACGATTGGCTCCAGCGCCGCCGGATGGCTGATCAGTTGCTTGTGGTGCCAGACCGGCAACTGCTGGCGGCGACCCAGCGGCAGCACCCCGGTCCAGCTGGGCACCACCATGGTGTCGGCCAGGCACCAGAAGCTGCAGCACTCGGTGCCCTCCAAGGTGGAGAGATCACCATTCAATTGCCGCAGCAAAGGACTGCCGGGCCGCATGTCAGCGATGCTCGCCAGCCAACGCCGCGGCCCCAGCAGGGCCAACAGGCTGCCCCGCTGGGGACTGCCCACGGCCGTGAAGCGCCGCACGCGCCCCTCACCACCGGCCAACTGGAGCCAGGTGCGGGCAACCAGGCCTCCCATCGAAAAGCCGAGCACGTCCACTGCACGTCCGGCCCCAAACCGCTGATCCACCATCCGGCCGAGCTGATGGGCCAGGTCGAGCAGGGGCTTCTCCCCCAGGCCATGGGGCAGGTGGGGCACCAGCAGGGGGTCTCGCCGTCCGGCAAGCCGCTGCTCAAGCCGGCGGAACAGGTTGGGCGTATCCCAGAGGCCGTGCACCAGCACCAGCGGCACAGGGGTGGGAAGTGCCATCCGCCAAACAGGCTGCCCCCACACCCTATGGCCTGGCCAACGCCGGGAGGATGGGACGATGCAAAGCCAACCGGTGGGCGACGCTCCGCTGCTTGCGATCGCCGGGGCCTTCGCCCTGCCCGGGGCGATCACGGCGATTGAACCCCTGGGCCAGGGCAACGTCAATGACACCTACCGGGTGAGCTGCGCCTGCCCGGACGGCACGGCCAGCCACTTCGTGCTGCAGCGGCTGAACACCCACGTGTTCAAGCAGCCCGAGCGGGTGATGGCCAACATCGCCCTGCTCAGCCACCACACCGCCGGCCGGCCCTGGCCCCAGGCCGACCGGTCGCGGCGCTGGGAGTTGCCCCTGCTGGTGCCCACCCGGGCGGGAGCCGCCTGGCTGAGCAGCGCCGAGGAGTGCTGGCGCCTACTCACCTACGTGGCGGACAGCACCAGCCACGACACGGTGCAGAGCGCCGACCACGCCGCCGAGGTGGGGCGGGCCCTCGGGGCCTTCCACCGGCTGGTGCACGACCTGCCCTGCAGCCAGCTGCAGGACAGCCTGGAGGGCTTCCACATCACCCCCGGCTACCTGGAGGCCTACGACCAGCTGTCGGCACCAACCCCGGGCCCGCCCTGCGAGCCAACAGCCTGGTGCCGGCAGTTCATCGAGGAGCGTCGCGGTCTGGCGCCGGTGCTGGAGGAGGCCAAGGCCTGCGGCCGCCTCCAGCTGCGGCCGATTCACGGCGACCCCAAGGTGAACAACGTGCTGTTCGACCGCGACAGCGGCCGGGCTGTGGCGATGGTGGACCTGGACACGGTGAAGCCCGGCCTGCTCCACTACGACATCGGCGATGCCCTGCGCTCCGGCTGCAATCCCGCCGGGGAGGAGGCCACGGATCTGGCGGGCGTGCAGCTTGACCTGGACCTGTGTCGCTCGATGCTGGCCGGCTACCTGGAGCTGGCCCGCCCGATCCTCACGGCCGCCGACCTGGAGCTGATCCCCACGGCGGTGCGGCTGCTCAGCTTTGAATTGGGCCTGCGCTTCTTCAGCGATTACTTGGCCGGCAACCGCTACTTCAAGTGCCGCCACCCGCGCCACAACCTGGATCGGGCCCTGGTGCAGTTCACCCTCACCGAGAGCATCGAAGCCCAGCAGCAGCAGCTGGATCAGCTGGTGCAGCAGCTGGCGGGCTGAGGGGCAACGACAATGGCTGCAGCTGGATTTCACCTACAACCGTTCGCAGCCAGGGATGCGCCTGGAATCGAGATAGGTGGCACGGTGGAGCGTCACGGTGGCCTGGTGCAGCTCGAGATCCACGTGGCTGCACCGGCGGGGGACGGCCCCGGCGCCATCGTGTGGCCCCGTGCCGATCAGCCACCCCAGCGTCACGACGGGCTCTGGCGGCACACCTGCCTGGAGATGTTTCTCACCCATCCAGATGACGAGGGCTACTGGGAATTCAACCTGGCGCCAAATGGACACTGGAATGTGTATCAACTGGAGGGCTACCGCCGCGGGCTGCGGCCCGATCCGCACTACACCGCCCTGCCGTTCAACACCAGCCAGCAGGGCGGCCGCACCGCCCTTGTGCTCCGATGCCCCCTGCCCGCTCCCCTGGCGCAACGGCGACCCCTGCAGCTGGCGATCACCGCGGTGCTGGAGCATCGGGCCGGCACCACCAGCTACTGGGCCCTTCACCACGGCGGCGTTGAGGCCGATTTTCATCGCCGGGATGGCTTCCAGTTGGTGCTCTGAAGGGATGGCTTAGGTGTGACGCCGCACCGCCACCTGGCCGCTGAATCCCGGCACCGGCGCGGCACATTTGCGCAATTCCAGCTGCACCGGAATCGGGCCGGCCAAGGCAGCGATCCGATCAAGAATGCACTGGGCATAGTGCTCCAGGGTGTGGCAGCAGATCGTGCGGGCCTGCCCCTGCAGGGCCTGGATCAGGCGGGCGTAGTCGAGGCTGTCGGCCAGGTCGTCGCTGCGGCCGGCCGGACCCAGATCCACGCCGAGTTCCAGGTCGAGCTCAAACCACTGGCCCTGGCGGCGCTCAAACTCCAGCACCCCCACATGGGCCCAGAGGCGCAGACCGCGCACCACGATCGAGGAGCTCTCCAGATCCGGTGGCTGGAGGGCCGTCACAGCGGCAGGCTGGCGTGGCTGAACCGGCGCTGGCCACTGGCGTAGTCGGCGGCGATGTGACCCTCGCCACGCAGGCGGTAGCGGTAGGTCACCAGGCCCTCGAGCCCCACGGGCCCGCGGGGGGGCAGGGTCTGGGTGGAGATGCCCACCTCGGCGCCGAAGCCGTAGCGGAATCCATCGGCAAAGCGGGTGGAGCAGTTGAGGAACACTCCGGCGCTGTCGACCGCCGCCAGGAAGCGCTCGGCCACCTCCGCATCACGGGTGCAGATGGCATCGGTGTGGCGGGAGCCGTACTGGCGGATGTGCTCCAGGGCCTCCTCCAGGCTGTCCACCACCTTCACCGCCAGGATCAGATCGCCATATTCACGGCCCCAATCGTCCTCGCTGGCGGCGTGGGGCACACCGAGCGCCATGGCGGCGGCATCGCCGCGCAGCTCCACCCCCGCGGCCGCGAAGGCCGCTGTGGCCGCCGGCAGGAAGCTGGGGGCCACAGCGCTGTGCACCAGCAGGGTTTCGATCGCGTTACAGGCCGCCGGATACTGGGTCTTGGCGTCGAGGGCCACCCGCAGGGCCAGGTCCCCATCGGCGGCGGCATCCACATAGAGGTGGCAGATGCCATCGGCATGGCCGAGCACGGGAATGCGGGTGTGGTCCTGGATGAAACGCACCAGCTCATTGGAGCCGCGCGGAATGATCAGGTCCACCAGCCCATCGAGCTTGAGCAGGCCCAGGCTCTCCTCGCGACTGGTGAGCAGCTCCAACGCCTGGGGTGCCACCACAGAGCTGGCCAACCCCGCCTGCAGGGCCTCCACGATCGCGGCACAACTGCAGCTGGCCTCCCTGCCGCCCTTGAGCAGGGTGCCGTTGCCGGAGCGAATCGCCAGGGAGGCGATCTGCATCACCGCGTCGGGCCGCGCCTCGAAAATCACCCCCACCACCCCCAGGGGCACCGTGACCCGCTCCAGCACCAGGCCCTGATCCAATTCGGTGTGCAGTTGCCGGCGACCCAAGGGATCGGCCAGGGCCGCCACCTGCCGCACCCCCGCGATCGCCCCATCGAGCTTGGCCGGATCCAGTTTCAGCCGGGCCACCAGGGCCGGCGCCAAACCAGCGGCGGCGGCGTCCAGATCGGCCTGGTTGGCGGCCAGGATCGCCGGGCGATGGGCCTCCAGGGCGGCGGCCATGGCCTCCACCGCCGCCCGGCGCTCCTGATCGCTGCACTGCCCCAGGGCCATGGCACTGCGCCGCACCGCCGCCGCCCGCTGCAGCAGGTCGGGGCTGGGGTCAGGAACGGCCGGAGAAGGGGTGTTCATGGCCGCCATCATCCCAAGCCACCGCCCCCATGCCGCTCCCCCATCCCCCGCCAGCCGATCAGCCGAAACGCTCCAGGGCCAGCCTGGCGGCCCCCAGCCGCCCGGCCCCATTGCCCAGGGCACAACGCTCGATGCGCAGCCCCTCGCGGCTGACGGCCAACACCCGCGCCTCCACCTCCTGCCAGAGGGCGGGCAAAAAATAGGCCGTGGCGGCACTCAGCCCACCACCGATCAGCAGCAGTTCCGGCGTGAACAGGTAGAGCAGCGAACTGATGCCGATTCCGAGCAGGCGGCCGTAGGCCTGCCACACGGCCAGGGCCTGCGGGTCTCCGGCCTCGGCCCGGCGGCACAGTTCGGGGGGATCCAACGGGCTGAGCCGCGCCAGCCCGGCCATGCTGCAAAAACTCTCCAGCGAGCCTCGGTTGCCGCTGTTGCAGGACGGCCCATCGGGCTGCAGGCCGATCAGGCCGGGCTCCGCCGCCGCACCGCCATGGCCGGTGAACAGTTGGCCAGCCAACAACACCGCCCCACCAACGCCCGTGCCCAGGGTGAGCAACACCACGTCGCCGCCCCCCCGGGCCGCGCCGTGCCAGCGCTCGCCAATCAGGGCGCAGTTGGCGTCGTTGGCGCAGGTCACCCGCCGGTCGAGCAACGGCTCCAGCCAGTCGGCCAGCGGCACATCCCGCCAACCCGGCAGGTTGATCGCCCTGCGGGCCACCCGGCAGTGGCGATCGCTGGGGCCGGGGTGGCCGATCCCCACCCAGGGGGCAAGCTGCTGGGGATCGAGCTGCGCAATCGCCTCGGCGATCGCCACCGTCACGGCACCGGGAACGGCGGGGCGGGGGGTGGGCACCACCAGGGCCTCCAGCAGGGTGCCGTCGCGATCAAAGCGACCCAACTTGATGGCGGTGCCGCCCAGATCGACACCAATCAGCTGATCCGGTTGCGGCATGGGCCATCAGAAGCGAAAAAACACCTGCAACTGGGTCTGCCAGGCCCCTTCCGTATCCAAGGACCCCTGCACGCTGAACAGCTCGGAGGCCTTGAAGGTGAGATTGGCCTGGGGCGGGGCGTTGTCGACATTAGGGGCCGCCAGCAGCGAGACATTGAAGCGCTCACTGATGTCGAAACCCAGCTCGGTGGCCAGCACCAGCTGGGGCGGAACCCGCTGGGAGCGCTGTTCCGAGGAGCGGGTCACCGCCTGGTTCACATAGGCGGGGTAGATGGCCAGGCTGAGCCGCTGGCCGAAGGCATCCCCCAGGGTGCCGAGGATCGGGGAGAGCAGGGTCTGGCCCAGAACGGTGGCCAGGGCCGCCCCAGCGCCACCGCCCACCACCCCGGCCAGGGAGTTGCCGCCGATTAGGGCCATCAGCCGGGCCTCCGGCAGGGGCGGACTGCTGCGCAGGCTGATGCTGTCGACCAGGCGATCGGCCGGGCCACTCACGGTGAGATACACCTGCACCAGATTGAGCTGGCTGAACGAACCGGCACCGGCCTGCCCCTCCAGCTGGGACACCGAGGTCGTGAACGGCGAAGCCCCGGACGTTGGGTCGCTGTACACACCACCGGCATTGAGGCTGTCGGAGACCCGGGTGCGCAGGGTGATGTCCAGGAAGGGAATCAGGCCGAGGCTCGGCGTGAACACCGCCACATTGGGAGCGGCGGGATCCAGGCTGAAGGTGGTCGTGAACAGACCCAGCCGCCCCTGCTTGAGGTGCACCACACCCCGGGCCTGAATGCTGGGATCGAAGGGGCCGTCAATGCGCAGGCTGCCCTCGGTCTGGAAGCTGGCCAGCCCCGGTACCCCCACGCCCAGCTCGGGCCCCAGGCTGAGCTGCAGATTCTCAAAGCGCACCAGGCGCAGGTTGGGGATCAGGGCCCGCAGCTGCTCACTGGCCTCACTCTCGACATCGGGTCCGTACAGCACCAGGGGCTGCTGGAAGTTCCAGCGCTGCTCGGCCAGCTCCACCACGCTGGTGGTGCTGGGAGCCGCCTCCCCCTCGGTGGCAAGGCGGGCCGGCTGCACATTGATCGAGCCGCGCGAGATGGCCAGGTCGCCACCCACCCGCAGGGCGGCCAGGCTGCCGCCCACCCGCAGCTCGCCGTCGGTGACGGCATTGATGCGAGGGAAGTCGAAGGGGAGTGCGCCCAGGCTGATCGTCAACTGCGCCGGCTCACCGGCGGCGGTGACCTGGGGGGTGACCAACCCCAGGCTGCCGGAGCCGCTGAGCAGGCCCTCCTTGCCCACCCGCGCGGTGATCTCCTGCAGGAACAACTTCTCAAAATCAAACAGCACGGTGGCCTGCAGATCGGCAACGCTCTGACCGATCAGATCGAGCTGGCCGTCCTGGAGCCGCAGGAAGCCATTGGCGATCGGCTGCAGCAGGCTGCCGCGCACCAACAGCTGCAGATTGGCGCTGCCCTGCTGCCAATCGATGGCGGGCTGGGCCAGACGGCTGAGGAAGATCAGACCATCGTCGCGGCTGCTCAGCCGCAACTCCAGGCCCTCCTGGCCGGGGTCCAGGGGCACCCGACCCGCCAGGTCAATGCCGCTGTCAGCTCCCGCGGCCCGCAGGGCCAGATCCAGCAGCAACTCTTCCCCCTCAAGGCTGACGCTGCCGCGCTCCAGGCTGAGATCGGTCTGATCCAGTCCGGCCCCATCCAGGGCCAGCTCCAGCGCGAGCTCCCTGGTCTCACCCAAGCGGTAACGCCCCCGGGCCGCCAGGGTGCCCCGCAGCTCAGCCGGAATCGGCGTGAGCAGGGCGAGCAGGGCCAAGGGGAGGCCCGTGAAGGAGAGGTTGCCGGCGCCCTGGCGCAGGGGCCCCTGCACCCGCACCTGCACCGGCTCGGCGGTGAGGGCCAGATCCCTGTCCTCACCGGGCAACCAGAGGTGGCCGTCCACAGCAAGGTCCAGCCGGCTGTCCGCCAGCCGCGGACCGCTGAGCTCGGCCTCCAGGTCGAACAGCCCGGCCAGCCCGTCGAGCCGCTCGGCAGGGGTGAGCTGCTCAAGTTGGTGTTGGCGCTGCTCCAACAGCCGGGCATGGGCCCGATTGAGGGCCGCCAGCAGGTCGTCGACACTGCCGCCCAGGGTGTCGATCAACAGGGTGCCCAGGTCGGTGGCCTGGCCGAGGTTCCTGGCCACCGCACCGTTCCACTGCGGCCAGGCCTCCAACAGCTGGCGCACCAGGCCATCGTCGAGCCCCCGGCCGCTGAGGCTGGCCCGATAGCGGCCCTGCCAGCGGCCGCTCCAGTCGAGGTCGAGTTCACCGCCCGACTGCGGTTCCACCACCCCACGCGCCTGGTAGCGACGGTCGCCGTAGCTGCCGTCCAGGCGCACCCGGCGGGCGACCACCCCCAACACGCTGGCCTGCTCCAGCTCCACCTGGCCTTGGAACGCCAGGGGTTGGAGGTCGAGGCTGCCGGCCCCACTGAGGCCGCCCACCAGGGGCTGGAAGCGACCGGCTGGCCCCAGGGCCAGCTGCAATCCACCCAGGGGAAAATTCTCTGCCTGCCAGCGGTAGGAGCGGGGGGTGCCATCGAAGCTGAGCCGGCCCCCCTGGCGCTGGAGAGTGACGGCCACCGGCACCCAGCGACGGTCAAGCCTGGCCTGCAACAGGCCCTCGCTGCGGCTGGGGCGCAACTCCAGGCGACCGCCGCCGGCCGGGTCCCCGAACCAGTCGCCCTGCCAGGCCTCCGCCACCAACAGGGGGCCCACCTGCAGCTGGTCCAACTGCAGGCCGAAGTCTGGGGTGAGGGCAGAGAGGGGGCCGCGGATCGTGCCCGAGGCGTTCAGGGATCCGTCGAGCTGGGTGCCGAGCACGGAGCTGAGGCGGGAGAGGGGAAAGGCCTGCAGCTGGGCGTTCAGATCCAGGGCGCCGATCCGCAGTCCCGCCGCTCCGCCCACGGCAAACGGCAGGCGGCCCCGGCTGCTGAGGAAGCGGCTGCTGAGCTGATCCAACACCAGCGTCTGGTCCTGCCAGCGCAGCTGGGCCCGCCAACGGTCGAGCAGGGGGTTCTGCGCCTGGCCCAGGCTGCTGCTGAATCTTGGCTGGCTCCAGGGGCCCTCCAGCCGCAGATCTCCCGCGATCGCACCCCCCAGCAGATCCGTGGGCGTGCCGGGCGCCAGGGGCAGATCCTTGGGCTGCAGCTGCCACTCACCGGCCAGGGCCAGCTGGGGACCAAGGCGGCCGCGACCGCGCAGCCAGGAACCGCCGATGCTCAGGTCGAGGGCCTGCAGCACAAACTCCTGGTTTCGCCAGGCGCTGCGCAGGGCCACCTGGCCCGATCGCTCCCCCCAGCGCCAGGCCACCCGCGGCAGCTCCAGCTCGGCGCCCTCACAGCGCAGGCGCAGCGATGGCACCTGCAGGGCCGGCTGCTGCGCCCCCCCCTTCCAGCTGAGCTGCCGCAGCTGGAGATCCCCCTGGCAATCGGGCTGGTTGCCTCTCCAGGCCAGCTGCACCCGGCCATCCAACTGGCCCATGAGTTGGCCGGGCACCGCCAGCCCCCTGGCGAATGGCTCCAGGCCCAGACCGCTACTGCGCAACTGGGCCTGCCAGCGGCCCTCCCGCCAGTTGCCGCCACCACGCAGCTGCAGCGGCAACGGCCGCGCTGCAGTTGAAGCTGGCCCCAGCTGCAGCTGGCCACTGAGTTGCTGGCGGTGGGGTTGGAGCGAGCCGCTGGAGAGCACCGCCAGCTTCAGGTCCGTGGCGGCCAGGCGCACCGTTGCCGGCGCCAGCAGCCGCCAACGCAGGTCAAGCCTGGGGGCAGGCTGGCTGGGGTCGAGCCCTCCCAGGCGCCAAAAGCGGCCCTCGTCGTTGGGGCGCAGATCCACCTCGACCCCCTCCAGGCTGAGTTGCAGCACCGGCAACCACAGCCGCAGGCTGCTGAGGGGATCCAGGCTCACCCCCACCGCCTGGATGCGCACGCTGGAGGGATCGCTGGGATGGGGCAGCACCCGGGTGGGTCCCAGCTGCAGACCCGACCAGCCGATGCCGCGGTAGGCACCCAGCTCCAGGTTGTGCCCCAGCACCGTCCCGAGGCGGCGTTCCAGATCGGGACGCACGCGTGTGTAGGCCCCGGCCACCAGGCCATCCAGGGAGCGGACGCCCACCACCACGGCGGCTACGCAGCCTCCGGCCACGAGCCAGGGGATCAGGGTGCGGGAACGAATGGGAGGGCGGGGGTTGCAGAACGGGGCTGGGGGTGTCCGGAACCGGCCGCCGCCAGGGGAATCGAGGCGACCCAGGACCGCTCACGCCGCAATATAAAGGCCATGATCCGCTGCGTCAGGGCTGATGAGCACCGACCCAATTCTGCTGGTGGCCGGGGAATGGCTCGGCGCCGCCAGTGGTTTTCTGGCGCTGGCCACCATTGCGGGCTTTGTGAAGCGCTGGGGTGTGCGCTTCCGCCTGGTGGGCATCACCAGCTTCACGGCCCTGCTGGCGATCTCCTGTCTGGCCTTTGCGGTGAGCTACCGGCCCCGGGTGGTGGTGGCGGGGGCCGTGGGGGTGCCGCTGGTGTTCGACAACGGGGGCGACCTGGTCGTCGCGGCCACGCAGACCGACCTGACCGCAGCGGTGGCCGCCCCCAGCGTGGAACAGGTGGCCCGCAACCTGCGCGGCAATGGCCGTCAAAGCGATGACGCCGTGGTGCGGGTGCGGCTGCGGCGGGTGGAGACCCTGGAGCCGGGCCTCAGCCGGCCGGTGATCCTGGCCGAGGCCAGGCGCGACCTGGTCACCGGAGAGATCACCGTTGCGCCCTGAGCCCACCGGAAGCCCGATCGATCCTTTCCGCTCCCTGCCAGCCCACGCCCAGCGGGAACGGCGGGCGCTGGAGGGCGCTGGCATCCACAACTGGCCCGGCCTGGCCGCACTGACGGACCAGCAACTGGCCCAGCTGGCGGTGGCTGGCGCAGCCAGTGCCCCCACGCTCCAGCGCCTGCGGGGCCAAGCCAGGCTCGTGGTGGAGCTGGAGCTGGAACCGCACCAGGCGGCCCTGCTGCTCCATGCCGGTGTTCCCGATGCCCGCAGCCTGGCGGGCGCCAATCCCGAGCAGCTGTGGCGCCAGACCGGCCGCCTGCAGAGGCGGCTCACCGGCACGGCGGTGCCGCCCCCCGACCTGGCCAGGGTGCTGGGCTGGATCCAGCGGGCTCGCCGGGCGACAAACTGACCCCAGGGCCAACAGCCGAACAGTCCAGGCCCCTGGAATGAACAAAGCCGAGTTGCGGCCGTAATCCCCATGACTCCTACCCCTGTGCGGCGGCGGCGCCTCCCCTGGCCCCTGCTGTTGGTTGGGCTCACGGCCCTTGGCACTGCCACTGTTCTCTCCGGCCCGACCCCACCAGCGGCCCAGGCCCAATCCAACCTCCTGGATGCCGTGAAGCGGGATCCCTCCCGGGCCAAGCGGCTCTGCCAGCAACTGCGCCAGCTCAACCAGCAGGGCATCTCATTCACCAGCAAACAGGCAACGCGCCAGATCGCCAGCCAGGAAAATCTCAGCGTGATGGACGCCGAAGTGCTCACCACCTACGTGGTGGGCCTCTACTGCCCTGACGTGCGCTGAGTGGACGCCATCCAGGGATGCGATGCCTGGATGCGCTGCCGTGATGGCACCCGCCTGGTGAGTCGTGTCTGGAAACCGGAGGGACAAGGGCCCTGGCCCGTGCTGCTGATGCGCCAGCCCTATGGCCGGGCCATCGCCTCCACCCCCACCTATGCCCACCCGAGCTGGTATGCCCAGCACGGCTTCCTGCTGGTGGTGCAGGACGTGCGCGGCCAGGGAGATTCCGAGGGGGAATTCGGCGGCTTTAGCCAGGAGGCGCGCGACAGCGCCGACACCGTGCGCTGGGCCCGGGCCCTGCCCGATAGCAATGGTCGACTGGGAACCTATGGCTTCTCCTACCAGGGCTTCACCCAGCTGGTGAGCGATGCCTCGGCCGCCGACGGCCGGCCCGACTGCCTGGCCGTGGCCATGGCCGGGCTGGATGAACGGTGCCACTGGGCCAGCAGCGGCGGCGCCCACTGGTGGGCCCTGGGCCTGGGCTGGGGCCTGCAGCTGGCCGCGCTGCAATGCAGGCGCCGCGGCGATTCCCAGGGCTGGAGCGAGATCCGCCACAGCCTCAGCTCCGGATCCTTTCTCGATGATGGCGCCGAGCTGCTCGCCCGCCACGACCCAGGCGGCATGGCCTGGCGCTGGTTGCGGCACGATCCAGCCCGGGCGGAGGACTGGCCCCGCCACGCCGCCCCAGACCTCGGCCAGCGGCCGCTGCTGCTGCTTGGCGGCTGGCATGACCCCCACCTCGAGGGGGTGTTGGCGCTCTGGCAGCAGGCCCGTTGCCAGGGGGGAAAGCCCCTGCTCCGCATTGGCGCCTGGACCCACCTCAACTGGGGTGAGGGGGCCGACCAGCTGCATCTGGCCTTTTTCCGTCGCCATCTCCAGGACGTTCCAACCACCCCCGAGCTCACACCAGACATCGCGGTGCAGGACGAGCGCACGGGCCGCTGGCAGGCCGGATCAACGCCCTGCCGGGGCCCCCAGACCTGGTGGTTGGGGGGCGAGGGCCTGGCCTGCGGCGGCGGTGGGGCGCTCTGGCCGGCGGAGCCACCACCCCTGGCCGGTGGCCAGCCCCCCCACCAATGGTTGGTGCACGACCCCTGGCGGCCGGTGCCGGGCCGCGGCGGCCATCTCGACCCGCAGGCCGGCAGTTGCGAGCGGGGCGACCTCGACCAACGCCGCGACGTGGCCTGTTTCACCAGTGGGCCATTGGAATTCAGCCTGGAAATGGTGGTGCGGCCCCGGTTGGTGCTGCGGGTGGCCGCCGACCAACCCGGCTTTGACCTGTGCGTCGCCCTCTCACGGCTGGAGCCCTCGGGCAGCGTGCGACAGCTGAGTGTGGGCATCGAACGCCACCGGGGAACCAGCTGCCTCGTCAGCCAGTGGCGCCAGGTGCACCTGCAACCCCTCTTGCTTCAGCTCCAGGCCGGCGAGCGACTGCGGCTCTCCCTGGCGGCAGCCGCCTGGCCCCACGTCGCCGTGAATCCCGGCAGTGGCGCCCTGCCCTGGGGGGGCAGTGGGCCAGACCATCGGGTGATCACCCTCAGGTTCGACCTGGCTGAAGCCAGGTTGGAACTGGAGCCCTTGCTGGATTCTGCGGCAAACTGTGGGGAGTGACGACCCCATGCCGATGCCACGCCCCCTTCTGCTGGCCTTTGGTCTGGCCTATGGCTTGGTGACTGGCTTGGTGACTGGCCCGGTGACTGGCCTCAACCTCGGATTGGGGGGCTTGCCCGCCAGCGCCCAACCCATGCAGCCCAGCCTTGAGGCTGGGGGGGATCGGTTGACCGTGGAGCAGGCCCGGGCGGCGGCGAACCGGATTTTGGAGGCCATGCAGAGCCGCGATCCCAACCGGCGTTTCAGCCAGTTCTCCGAGCAGCTCAGGGCGATCAGCAGCCCATCGATGGTGGCGTCAACGATGCGCAGCCAACCCCAGCTGCTCAGCTGGACCCTGCTGAGCGTGCGGGGCGGCCTCAACAGCACCACCGTGGAGGCCAGCCTGCAGACCAGCGCCGGCCCCCGGGATCTGTTCATGGTGCTGAACAGCAAGGGGGAGCTGGATGGCTACCACCTCGATCTCACCGATGAGCAGGCCACCAAGGTGGCCAGCGATTTTGTGACCGCCCTCAGCGGCGGCCACTTCATCACCGCCCGCAGCTACCTGAGCCTGCCCCTGCAGGAGGAGCTGACGCCTGGGGTCCTTCAGGCCAAGTGGCAGCAGCTGCAGCGCTACACGGGCACGTTTGTGCGGGTGGGCCGCGCCGTGGCGGCTGAGCACAACGAAGACAGCCAGCTGGTGCTGGTGAACACGGAGTTCAACCGCATCTCCGACACGCTGTTCGTGGTGCTCAATCAAAACAACGAAATTGTGAGCGTGGATTTCCCCCAAGACCCGATCCGCCCCCGCTGACCGACCGGAGGGATCGACGGAACCCGACAGGCTGAGACGGCGGCATAGGCGCCTAAGCTCCGGCCATCACTGCTGATCTCCGATGGCCGTCCCCTGTCTCGACTGGATGGTTGGGGACGCCCAGCGGCTGGTGGAGTGCCGTCACGACCACCCCTTTGCCGTTCTGGGCCCCCAGCCCCTGGAGGACGGTGGCTGGGTGGTGCGGGTGTGGATGCCGGATGCCGATCAGGTGGAGCTGCTCCTGCAGGACCGCACCCTGCCGATGAGTGCCCCCCACCACCCCTGGGTGTTTGAGGCGGAGCTCGACGCCAATCCCGGCAGCACCTACCGGGCGCGGGTGCAGCGCGGTGGCATCAGCCACGAAACCCACGACCCCTGGGCCTTCCGCGAGGAATGGATGGGGGAGCTCGACCGGCTGCTGTTCGCCGAGGGCAACCACCACCACATCTGGCGGCGGATGGGCGCCCACCTCACCGAGCAGCAGGGGGTCGCTGGGGTGATGTTCTGCCTCTGGGCCCCCAACGCCCTGAGTGTGGCGGTGCTGGGCAACTTCAACGGCTGGGATGGACGGCACCACCCCATGCAGAGCCGCCTGGGGGGCTGCTGGGAGCTGTTCGTCCCAGGCCTTTCGGCCGGTGAGATCTACAAATACGAAATCCGCAACCAGGACGGCCACTGCTACCCCAAGGCCGACCCCTACGGCTTCCGCCACGAAATCCGGCCCGCCAACGGCTCGATCGTGCAACCGCTGGGTGGGGCCTTTGCCTGGGCCGACCGGGACTGGATGGCCGAGCGTGACAGCCGCAATCCCCTGGATCAGCCGATCTCGGTGTACGAGATGCACCTGGGCAGCTGGATGCATGCCAGCGCCGACCAGCCCTACATCGAGCCCGACGGCACGGCGAGGCCGCCCGTGCCCGCCGCCGACCTGAAGCCAGGGGCCCGGCTGCTCACCTACCCGGAGCTGGCCGATCGGTTGATTCCCTACGTGAAGGCGCGGGGCTTCACCCATATCGAGCTGATGCCCATCTCCGAGCATCCCTTCGATGGGTCCTGGGGTTACCAGGTCACGGGCTGGTATGCCCCCACCAGCCGCTACGGCAGCCCAGATGAATTCCGCGCCTTCGTGGATCGCTGCCACAGCGAAGGCATTGGCGTGCTGCTCGACTGGGTGCCGGGCCACTTCCCCAAGGATGCCCACGGCCTGGCCTTCTTTGATGGTGCCCATCTGTATGAACACGCCGACCCACGCATCGGCGAACACAAGGAGTGGGGCACGCTGATCTTCAACTACAGCCGCAATGAAGTGCGCAACTTCCTGGTGGCCAACCTGGTGTATTGGTTTGAGGAGTTCCACATCGATGGCATTCGGGTGGACGCGGTGGCCTCGATGCTCTACCGCGACTACCTGCGGCCCGATGGCGAGTGGCTAGCCAATGACCATGGCGGCCGTGAAAACACCGAGGCCGTGCACTTCCTGCAACAGGCCAACCACGTGCTGTTTCAGCATTTTCCAGGTGCTCTCTCGATCGCCGAAGAATCCACCACCTGGCCAATGGTGACCCAGCCCACCAACATCGGCGGCCTGGGCTTCAACCTGAAGTGGAACATGGGCTGGATGCATGACATGCTCGACTACTTCGAGCTGGATCCGTGGTTCCGGCAGTTCCACCAGAACAACCTAACCTTCTCAATCTGGTACGCCTATACCGAAAACTTCATGCTGGCCCTCAGCCACGACGAAGTGGTGCACGGCAAGAGCAGCTTGCTGCACAAAATGCCTGGTGATGACTGGCAGAAGTTTGCCAATGTACGCGCCCTGCTTGCCTACATGTGGACCCATCCCGGCAAGAAGACAATCTTCATGGGCATGGAATTTGGTCAGCGGGCCGAGTGGAATGTCTGGGATGATATGCAATGGGAGCTTCTTCAATATGACGCCCACCAGGGCCTACAGCGGTTGGTAGACGACCTGAATCAGTTTTATAAATCCGAGCGTGCACTCTGGGGTGACGACTTCATTGAATATGGATTCCAGTGGGTTGACTGCAACGACAATCGCCACTCGGTGATCAGCTTCATGCGGCGCGAAAGCGCCACGGGGCGCTGGCTGGTGGTGGTGGCCAACTTCACCCCCCAAAGCCACTCCCACTACCGCGTCGGCGTGCCGGTGGAGGGCTTCTACTCCGAGGTGTTCAACACCGATGCCGAGCGCTACGGCGGCAGCAACCTCGGCAACCTGGGCGGCAAGTTCACCGATGCCTGGGCCATGCACGGCTACGACCATTCCATCGATCTCTGTCTGCCTCCCCTGTCGGTGGTGGTGTTGCAGCGCGACGAGAAGCGCAGCCAGTTGGAGCCCGCCGCCGCCACCCAAGTGCAACCGGGCTGAGGGGGACCGCAGTCCTTCGGTTAGGTTTCCAGATCGCCCTCCCCATCGCATTCCATGGCCGAAACCGCCCCCCTGTTGCTGCGCGCCGCCCGAGGTGAGCAGGTGGAGCGGCCACCGGTGTGGATGATGCGCCAGGCCGGGCGCTACATGAAGGTGTATCGCGACCTACGCGACCGCCATCCCGGCTTCCGCGAGCGCTCGGAGAACCCCGATCTCTCCTATGAGATCTCGATGCAGCCCTTCCGGGCCTTCCAGCCCGACGGCGTGATCCTCTTCTCCGACATCCTCACGCCCCTGCCGGGCATGGGGATCGACTTCGACATCGTCGAGAGCAAGGGCCCCCTGATCCACGACCCGATCCGCACCATGGCCCAGGTGGACGCCCTGCGTGCCCTGCAGCCGGCCGAGTCCATGCCCTTTGTGGGTGAGGTGCTCACCCGCCTGCGCCAGTCGGTGGGCAACAAAGCGGCCGTGCTCGGCTTTGTGGGCGCCCCCTGGACCCTGGCCGCCTATGTGGTGGAGGGCAAGAGCTCCAAGAACTATGCGGTGATCAAGGCGATGGCCTTCCAGGAGCCGGCCCTGCTGCACAGGCTGCTGGATCACTTCGCTGAATCGATCGCCGGCTACCTGCGCTACCAGATCGACTCCGGTGCCCAGGTGGTGCAGATGTTTGATTCCTGGGCCGGCCAGCTCAGCCCCATGGATTACGACAGCTTCGCCGCGCCCTATCAGAAAAAGGTGGTGGATCTGGTGAAGCAGACCCACCCCGACACCCCCTTCATCCTCTACATCTCCGGCAGTGCCGGCGTACTCGAACGCATGGCCCGCACCGGTGTCGACATCGTGTCGCTCGACTGGACGGTGGACATGGCCGAAGGGCTGGCCCGCCTGCCCGAGCACGTAGGCGTGCAGGGCAATGTGGATCCAGGCCTGCTGTTCGGCACCCACGGGGCCATTCAGGCCCGTATCGACGACACCGTGCGCAAGGCCCGCGGCCGCAGGCACATCCTCAACCTCGGCCACGGCATCCTGCCCGGCACCCCCGAGGAGAATGGCCAGTTCTTCTTCGAGGCCGGCAAGAGCGTGATGGAACGCCTGGGAGCTACGGCTTGAGCCAGCGGATCCTGATCACCGGGGCTTCGGGGTGCGTGGGGCAGCACATCGCCGCTCTGCTGCTGCGGGAGAGCAACGCCGAACTGCTGCTGCTGCTGCGCGACCCCGCCAAGCTCACCGCCGTGCCGCACGACCACCCGCGCGTCACGGTGCTGGTGGGCGACCTACGCGACCTCACCCCCCATGCCGGCGCCATCGCCAGCGCCACCCGGATTGTGCACACCGCCACCGCCTGGGGGGATCCGGAGCGGGCCATGGCCGTGAACGTGGTGGCGGTGAAGCAGCTGCTGGCCTTCACCAGCCCGGAATGGCTGGAGCAGGTGGTGTATTTCTCCACGGCCTCGGTGTTGGACCGGCAGTTGCAGCTGTTGCCCGAGGCCCTCACGGAGGGCACGGAATACATTCAGACCAAGGCCCTTTGCCTGCAGCAGCTCGAGGAGCACCCCCTGGCCGATCGCATCGTGGCGATCTTCCCCACGTTGGTGTTTGGCGGCAGGGTGGATGGCTCCTCAACGTTCCCCACCAGCTATCTCACCGCCGGCCTGGGGGAGGCGTGCCAGTGGCTGTGGCTGGCCAAGTGGCTGCGGGTGGATGCCAGTTTCCATTTCATCCATGCCGCCGACATCGCCCGGGTGTGCCTGCACCTGCTGAGCACACCCCAGCAGCCCAACCCCGAACACCATCAGGGCCGGGTGCGGCGGCTGGTGCTCGGCCAGCCGGCGCTGACTGTGAACGACACGGTGCGGCGGTTGGCCCGCTGGCGGCACAGCTGGATCCCACCGCTGGGGATCGCGATCACCCCCTGGCTGGTGGATGTGCTGATCCGGCTGTTGCGGCTGGAGGTCACGGCCTGGGATCGCTTCTCGATCCAACAGCGCCACTTTGTGCATGAGCCCATCAGTCCACCGGAGCGCTTTGGGCTGGTGAGCCATGCCGCCCACCTGGAGGCCGTGTTCGAAGACGCGGGCCTGCCCCGCCGCCGCCCGTTGTGGCAAATGTTTCGAAGCTGAGCAGCCCCAAGCACATGGGGGCTCTCAGCACCTACATTTTCCCAGTCTGTGCCCTAAGCGCCCCTCCATGCGCCGATTCTTTTCCCTGATCGCTCTGTGCCTGGCATTGGTGCTGGGCGCCTCCCCCAGCTACGCCGCTGACGTTGCCCACGGCGGCCAAATCTTTTCAGCCAACTGTGCGGCCTGCCACATGGGTGGCGGCAATGTGGTCAATGCTGAGCGCACCCTGAAGCAGGATGCCCTCGAGGCCTATCTGGCCAACTACAGCAGTGACCACGAAGCGGCCATCGCCTACCAGGTGACCAACGGCAAAAACGCCATGCCTGCCTTCGGTGGCAAGCTGAGCGAGGGCGACATCGCTGATGTGGCCGCCTACATCGAGGACATGGCCTCCAAGGGCTGGACCTGATCACCGGAGCTGACGGCCTGGCCCTAGGCCACCCATCAGCCCTGCACCCTTGCATCCAAAGCCCCGGCCACAACCGGGGCTTCTTTGTGGTTCCATGGGCCCAGCACAGACCTCAGGGCTGCTGTCGCCGCACGGCCAGCACGGCCAGATAGAGCTCCTCCGGCACCTCGCGAATGTCGTACTCATTGGGCAACACGCCGTGCACATGCCGGTGCACAGCCAGCCAGCAATTGCGCTCGGGATCTGCGCCAGTGGCATCAAATTCGTGGGAGGCTGCTGCCAATGCCTGCACCAAACTGGCCTCTTCTGAGCTGTCAGAAGAGCTGGCAGGGCCGGAACCCGTTAACGCAGAACTGGAGGACATGGTTTTGGAGGAGCAGGCGGACAGGCTTGATCCACAACGGGGCTGGCCAAACTGGCTCACACCAACCCGCTGGGGCTCCATCATGACGATCTCCCTCCCCCTGCGGCTGAGCTTGGTGCCGCTGGTCGTGACGGCGGGTCTGGGCTGGCTCCCCCCGGGCGGCCAGGCCCAATCCATCCACCGCGACGGCTGCCCCCTACTGGTGCCCGCCAGCCAAGCTGGACTGCAACCGATGCGGCTCCAGCCCAACGAGGTGGCCGAAAAAAATGCCCGGGGCTGTCTCTCCCCCTTCGATGCGATCTACGGGCCCGACGGCTGCCCCCAAAAACTCTGTGGGCCCGATGCCGGCTTGATTCAGCTGCCGCTGCCGTAGGCCACTTGGCAGACAGCATTGAGCAACTGGGCCTGGTCTGCCGAACTGGGGATCTGGCCATTGAGGAGCCCGCCCTGGCAGTTGGCCGCACCGATCAAATCCGTGTCGTCCCCCAGGTTGTAGCTGAAACTCACCCCCGCAGTGCCCACCGACTCCACCGAGCCGTAGTTGAGCTGGTAGCTGGTTTGGGGCACCACAATCACCGTTGACTGCTGGTCGGCAGCCGCATTCACCAAGCTGCCGATCGCGGCACCGGTGGCCAGGCCTGCCACGCCCCAGGCGGCGGCATTCGATCCCCACCAACCCCAGCCACCCCAGCCGCGGTACCAACCGGCGTTCCAGGGCCGGGCGCCCCAGTAGCCGCCATTGCGCCAGCCTTCGTGCCAGCCGTTGTAGCCCCGGTTGTAGAAGTTCTCATGAACGTTGACGTTCACCCGGTCGTTGTTGAAGCTGTTTCGGGCTCCGTCGCCATACATCGGGTGATAGCCGCGATCACCGCCGCCGCGATAGCCACCGCCACGATCACCACCACCGTGATAACCGCCACCACCACCGCCACCACCGCGGGCCAGGGCTGAATGGTCGAGCAGCGGCCCGAACAGCAGCACGCCGCCAACTAGCACGGCGGAAAGACGGGTCAAGACCTTCATGGATCAGCGGATTGGCGGAGGGCGGGGGCTAGGGCTGGGCGGGGGCTGTGGCTGGGCGGGGGATGCAGAAAAGGAGCCAAGCGCCCCTTGCCTAGCGGTGCCAAGGGTCCTGGAGCAACAGCGGACAGCATCCGCAACAACTCGGAACAAAGCGAAGCCCCATCGGCCGTTGTCACAAGCCCCACTTTCCCAACACACTGGAACTGTTGATTACAGCCCGACATCGATGACCACCCTTCCCACCGCCCTGCTGCGTCCGGCCCTGTTGCTCACCACCCTGGCCAGCACCCTGCTGAGCGCTGGAGGGGCCATGGCCCAGGTGAGCATGGCCAACGTGCGGGCCGTGAACCTGGCCCGGGAGACAGCCGTGAATCTCAACGGCGGTCTGTCGGTCTACCGGCCGGCCGCCTGCATGTTCGAAACCAGCAATGGCGGTGGCGCCTGCCTGGTGGCCGACGACGACCAGGGATTCCTGTTCCGTTTCCCCGGCGGCGGCCCGGGATGGCAACAGGAGGCCATCAATCCCAGCCTGGAAACGGAGATCAGGGTCGCCCCAGACGGCCGCGCCGTGGAGGAGATCCTCTACAACGGCGCACCCCGCTAAGGCCCTGACGGGTGGGGAGGCCGGTTGCCCGACAGAAATGGTTCGGGACTCCTCTCCCCCCACCCGATCCGATCGGCATACGGTTTCAACAACACCGTTTAACCCCCATTTGTGATGCATCCCACCGCTGAACTCTTCACGGAGAAGGCTTGGGGGGCCGTCGTCGCCGCCCAGCAACTGGCCCAGCAGAGGCGCCAGCAGCAGATGGAAAGCGAGCACCTGTTCGCCGCCCTGTTGAGCCAACAGGGGCTGGCCAGTCGGATCCTGGAGAAGGCCGGCGTGGAGCTGGGCAACCTCAGCCAGAAACTGGATGGCTTCATCGCCGCCCAGCCATCCCTGAGCACCACGCCCGACACCGTGTACATGGGCAAGGGGCTCAACGCCGTCTTCGATCAGGCCAACACCCTCAAGGACAACTTCGGCGACAGCTTCATCGCCATCGAGCACCTGCTGCTGGCCCTCGCCGAGGATCCGCGCTGCGGTCGCCAGCTGCTCAACCAAGCCGGCACCAGCACGGACAAACTCAAAGGGGCCGTCCAGGCCATCCGCGGCAGCCAGACAGTGACCGACCAGAACCCCGAAGGCACCTACGAATCGCTGGAGAAATACGGCCGCGACCTCACCGCCGCTGCCCGCGAAGGCAAGCTCGATCCGGTGATTGGCCGCGATGAGGAGATCCGCCGCACGATCCAGATCCTCAGCCGCCGCACCAAGAACAACCCGGTGTTGATCGGTGAGCCGG
>JAGYNF010000010.1 GCA_018400215.1 Cyanobium sp. M55B138
GTCGGGGTCGAAGCCCGGGGAGCAGGCGTTGGCAAAGCGCTGCATGAAGGCCTGCCGCTCGCCCTTCCCGAGGATGTAGTCCGACACCAGCTGGGCTTCGGCCAGGTCGAGCACCACCAGGTAGATGCCGGCAAAGCTGCTGGTGGCGAGGGTTTCCTCGTGCTTCACCTTGCCGTGGATGATCGAGGTGAAGCTGTGCTTCTTGTGCTTCTCCACCGTGTTCCACACCTTGGACACCCACGGACAGGTGGTGTCGACGATGTGGCAGCCCCGCTCGTTGAGCAGCTGCATCTCCTGCACGGTGGCACCGAAGGCCGGCAGGATCACCACGTCACCGCTGGCCACGTCGGAGAAGTCCTTCACGCCGCCATCGACGCGAATGAACTGCACGTTCATGTCCCGCAGGTGGTCGTTCACCGACGGGTTGTGAATGATCTCGTTGGTGATCCAGATCCGCTCGCTGGGGTAGTGACGGCGGGTTTCGTAGGCCATGGCCACGGCCCGCTCCACGCCCCAGCAGAACCCAAAAGCCTCGGCCAGCCGCACCGTGAGGCGACCCTCCTGCAGGACGGCGCCGTTCTGGCGCAGCGTTGCCACCAGATCGCTCTGGTAGGCGGTCTCCAGGGTGCCGGCCACCTCCTCCCCCAGGCCGAAGCCGCGGCGGTTGTAGCGCTCGGAGTGGTGCAGGGAGCGCTTGAAGGCACGGGTATCCACGGCTGCGTCTGCTGGGTGCGCAAACTCTATGGGTCACGGTCCTGGCTCTGGCGGTTGGCGCTCCTCCACCGTCGCCAGGCCCTGCCAGCTCACGCCGGCATCGCCGAAGGCGTAGATGCAGGGCAGCACCTCCACGCCCGCCGCCAGGGCCAGGCGAAACAGCTCCCCGTAGCGGGGATCGGCCGCATCGCCAGGGGCGAAGCGGTTCACGTCGCCGCGGCTGAGGCAGGGCACCAGCACGGCCCGGGCCTGGGGTGGCAGGGCGGCAAGTTCCACCAGGTGCTTCTGCCCCCGTTCGGTCACCGTGTCGGGGAACAGGGCCAGGGGCCCCTGGGTCCAGGTGGTGTTCTTCACCTCCAGGTAGATCGGCCGTGGGTCGGCGGCCCCCTCGGCCGGGGTGAGCAGCAGGTCGATGCGGCTGCGGCGGTTTTCGCCGTAGGGCACCTCGGCCCGGATGGCGCCGATTGGTCCGAGCCAGGGCTCCAGGCAACCGGCCTCGATCGTGGCCCGCACCAGCCTGTTGGGCAGGGCCGTGTTGATCCCCACCCAGATCGGTGCGCCGCCGTTGCCCTGCACCTGGGCCTGCTCCCAGGTCCAGGCCAGCTTGCGGCTGGGGGAGGGGGCGTGGCGCAGCCGCACCCGCCCGCCCGGGTGCAGCACCCCGGTCATGGGGCCGGTGTTGGGGCAGTGGGCGGTCACCACCTGGCCCACGGGTTCGCCGCCCGCCCCGGGTTCCAGCAGTTCCACATCGGCCAAAAAGCGCTTGTAGCGCTTGATCAGTCGCCCCTCCACCAGGGGGCCGGTCGCCAGGATCGGGATGGCCATCAGGCTGAGGGGCGGAGCGGCCGCCGGGGGGACGGCGGCCATACTGCCGCTCGGTGTTGACTTGACTCCGGGCCTGGGGCCCGTCCCGTGCCCGCCATGGCCCCCTCCCTGCGTCGCATTGCCCTGATCGTGGCCGTGGCCACCGCCCTCAGCAAGCTGGCGGGGCTGGTGCGGCAGCAGGTGATCGCCGCCGCCTTTGGCGTGGGGGCCGCCTACGACGCCTACAACTACGCCTATGTGCTGCCGGGCTTCCTGCTGATCCTGCTGGGGGGCATCAACGGCCCCTTCCACAGCGCCATGGTGAGCGTGCTGGCCCGCCGGCCCCGCGATGAGGGGGCCCACGTGCTGGCGGCGATCAACACCCTGGTGGGTGCGGGCCTGCTGGGGGTCACGCTGCTGTTGCTGCTGGCCGCCGATCCGCTGATCACGCTGGTGGGGCCGGGCCTCGATCCCGAGCGCCACGCGATTGCGGTGCAGCAGCTGCGCTGGATGGCGCCGATGGCCCTGTTCGCTGGCCTGATCGGCCTGGGCTTTGGAGCCCTCAACGCCGCCGATGAATTCTGGCTGCCCTCGGTGAGCCCCCTGCTCTCCAGCGTGGCGGTGATTGGCGGCATTGGCCTGCTCTGGTGGGGCTTGGGGCCCGCGATCGTGTTGCCCGAGTGGGCCCTTTTGGGAGGTGTGGTGCTGGCGGCCAGCACCACGGTGGGGGCGGTGCTGCAGTGGCTGATCCAGTTGCCGGCCCTGGCCAAGCAGGGGTTGCAGCGCCTGCAGCTGGTGTGGGACTGGCAGCATCCCGGCGTGCGTGAGGTGCTGCAGGTGATGGGGCCGGCCACCCTCTCCTCGGGCATGTTGCAGATCAACGTGTTCACCGACCTGTTCTTTGCCTCCGGGATCGTGGGGGCGGCGGCGGGCCTGGGCTACGCCAACCTGCTGGTGCAGACCCCCCTGGGCCTGCTCTCCAATGCCCTGCTGGTGCCCTTGCTGCCGGTGTACGCCCGGCTCACGGCGCCCCAGGACCGGCCGGCGCTGGTGGGGCGCATCCGCCAGGGCCTGATGCTCTCGAACGCCTCGATGCTGCCGCTGGGGGCCCTGATGGTGGCCCTGGCCGGGCCGATCGTGGCCCTGGTGTACGAGCGGGGGGCCTTCGATGCCGGCGCTGCCGCCCTGGTGGGCGGGCTGTTGATGGCCTACGGGGTGGGGATGCCGGCCTATCTGGCCCGCGACGTGCTGGTGCGGGTGTTCTACGCCCTGGGGGACGGCCACACCCCGTTCCGGTTTTCGCTGGCGGGGATCGGCCTCAATGTGATCTTCGACTGGCTGCTGGTGGGTGGTCCTACCCCCTGGGGGTTGCAGCTGCCGGCGCTCAATTTTGGTGCGCCAGGGCTGGTGCTGGCCACCGTGGCGGTGAACCTGATCACCTGCGTAGGCCTGTTGCTGGCCCTGCAACAGCGTCTGGGTGGCGACCTGCCGCTGCTGGGTTGGGCCCGCGACACCCTGGTGCTGCTGGCGGCGGCCCTGCTGGCGGGCCTGGCGGCCTGGGGGTTGGCCTCCTTGGTGGCCTGGCCGGCGGATCTGTTGGGACGCCTCTGGCAGACCGGCCTCAGTGCTGGCCTTGGCCTGGTGCTTTACACCGCCCTGGCGGGGGCGCTGCGGGTGCCGGAAGCCCAACAGATGATCAGCCAGCTGCGGGGGCGCTTGCCACGGCCGCGGCGGCACTGAGGGCCGCCAGGGCTGCTGGATCAGCTGGGCTTGGGGGCATCGCCCTGCACATGGCGCAGTTCGCGCACCTGCAGGGGCACTTCCAGATGGGAGCGGCCCAGCAACTGGATCCCCTCCACCGAGGCGATGCGCGCCTCGATGCCAAAGTCCCGGAAGGCCGTCTCCAGCTCCTGGATCAGGGCCTTCTCCACCTGGGCCTCGGCATCGACCACCTTGCCGATCAGGCGGCTGCCCAGCCGGCCGATGCGCTGGCGGATCACGTCGCGGGCATTGGTCACTTCAATCAGCAGCACTGGGGCCCGTGCGCGGTGGGGGCAACCCTATCGGCAAAAGGGTGCCAGCACTTCCTCCAGGTCGCGCAGTTGACCAGACGGCACCAGCCGGGCCAGGGGCAGGCGGGTGGCACCGCCGCCGATCGGCACCTGCACGGCCTCCAGGGCCTGGCGGGCACACACGCCGGCGCCCTGGTCGAGGCGGGCGGCGCACTCGATCGCCAGGGCCTGGGCCAGACCCGCATCGCCGAGGTACAGATGCCAGCCGGCAATCTGCAGGTAGAGGCGGTCGGCCAGGGCCACTTCCAAGTCGTTTAAGTCGCTGGCGGTGAGGCTCATGCTTCGGGGGGGCGACCGGGTCGCAGGGCCACAACCCCCCCAGCGTGCACCAGCAGCAGGGCCAGCCAGCCGAGGCTGAACCAATTGAGATGGGTCCAGGGATGGCGGAGCTCCTGAACCACCCAGAGGCCACTGTTGAAGGCGGCAAACAGGGCGGCGTGCAGCGTGAGGTTCACGATCCGCGCGAAGTGCCGGTAGGTGGGGTCGGCGGGATTGGCCGGGCCGTACCAGCGGATCGGCATGGCTGAGGGGGGCGGCGACAGTCTCTGAATCATGGCCCCGGGCCCGGTCGTTGCGGCGGAGAGTTGACGGAAGGGCCCCCTCTGCGGTGAGAATGCGGAAGTCGGCATGGCAATGCCGGACCACATGCGCTTGTAGCTCAGCGGATTAGAGCATCTGACTACGGATCAGAGGGTCGGGAGTTCGAATCTCTCCAGGCGCGTTTTCAATTCCCACGATCGCTCGTTCACGACGATCGTTCGCATGGTCCCCTGTGGGGCAGGGCGAACGGTCTGCTTCGCGGCGGCCCGGTCTTCCTTACGATTGCTCCACCTCCCCCACCACCAGCAGCAGCTCCGATGGCCGACACCGCCGCGATCAACCAGTCCCTGGCGGTCGCCGACTCCGCCATCGCGGCCCTGATCGGCAAGGAACTGGAGCGCCAGCAGACCCACCTGGAGCTGATCGCCTCGGAGAATTTCGCCTCCCGCGCCGTGATGGAGGCCCAGGGCTCGGTGCTCACCAACAAGTACGCCGAGGGGTTGCCGTCGAAGCGTTACTACGGCGGCTGCGAGCACGTGGATGCGATCGAGGAGCTGGCGATCGAGCGGGCGAAGCAGCTGTTCGGCGCCGCCTGGGCCAACGTGCAGCCCCACAGCGGCGCCCAGGCCAACTTCGCCGTGTTCCTGGCCCTGCTGCAGCCCGGCGACACGATCCTGGGCATGGACCTCAGCCATGGCGGCCACCTCACCCACGGCTCGCCGGTGAATGTGAGCGGCAAGTGGTTCAAGGCCGTGCACTACGGCGTGGATCCGGAAACCCAGCAGCTCAACTTCGACACCATCCGCCAGCTGGCCCTGGAGCACAAGCCCAAGCTGATCGTGTGCGGCTACTCCGCCTATCCCCGCACCATCGATTTTGCGGCCTTCCGGGCCATCGCCGATGAGGTGGGCGCCTTTCTGCTGGCCGACATGGCCCACATCGCTGGCCTGGTGGCCGCTGGCGTGCACCCCAACCCGGTGCCCGTGTGCGATGTCGTCACCACCACCACCCACAAGACCCTGCGCGGCCCCCGCGGCGGCCTGATCCTCTGCCGCGACGCTGACTTCGGCAAGCAGTTCGACAAGGCCGTGTTCCCCGGCAGCCAGGGCGGCCCCCTCGAGCACGTGATCGCCGCCAAGGCGGTGGCCTTCGCTGAGGCGTTGCAACCCAGCTTCCAGGCCTACAGCCAGCAGGTGGTGGCCAACGCCCAGGCCCTGGCCGCCCGCATCCAGGAGCGCGGCATCGCCGTGGTGAGCGGTGGAACCGACAACCACATCGTGCTGCTCGATCTGCGCAGCATCGCCATGACCGGCAAGGTGGCCGACCTGCTGGTGAGCGATGTGCACATCACCGCCAACAAGAACACGGTGCCCTTTGATCCCCAGTCGCCCTTCGTCACCAGCGGCCTGCGCCTCGGCACCGCTGCCATGACCACCCGTGGCTTCGACGCGGACGCCTTCCGCGAGGTGGCCGATGTGATCGCCGATCGCCTGCTCAATCCCGACGATGCCGCGATCGAGCAGCGCTGCCGCGAGCGGGTGGCGGCCCTGTGCGCGCGCTTTCCCCTCTACGCCGAGGCCCGTGAGTTCCAGCACGTCTGAAGCGTGGCCTGCGCCCGTAAGGTGACGGCCCAAGCACGCCCCTCTGGCGTTTGCCCCTGCCCGCCGCCTTGACCCTCGCCTACAGCCCCAACGCAGCAGCCCTGCTCACCTTCGCGGTGGCCATGCTGCTCACGGCGCTGATTGTGCCGGTGGTGCGGCGCTATGGCCTGCGCTGGGGTCTCATCGACGCCCCCGACCCGCGCAAACAGCACACCCGGCCGATGGTGCGGCTCGGCGGGGTGGGCATCGTGCTGGGCTTCAGCCTGGCCCTGACGCTCACCTGGCTGCTGGGTGGATTCGCCGAGCTCGAGGCCAGCAAGGATCAGCTGATCTGGACCACCCTGGCCGGCTGCCTCTGCTTTTTCGTGATCGGCCTGGCCGACGATCTGTTTGCCCTGCCGCCCCTGCCCCGCTTGGTGCTGCAACTGGGGGTGTCCCTGGTGGCCTGGAGTGAGGGGGTGCGGATCGGCACGATTGAGTTGCCCTTCGCCTGGGGGCCGCAAGCCGCCACCCTGCTGGCCCTGCCCGACTGGCTCAGTCTGCTGGCCACGGTGATCTGGCTGGTGGGCATCACCAACGCGATCAACTGGCTCGATGGCCTGGATGGTCTGGCGGCCGGGGTGAGCGGCATCGCCGCCGTGGGCCTGCTCTCGGTGAGCTTCAGCCTGCATCAGCCGGCGGCGGGTCTTTTGGCGGCGGCCCTGGCGGGCAGCTGCCTCGGCTTCCTGCGCCACAACTTCAACCCCGCCCGCATCTTCATGGGCGATGGCGGGTCCTACTTTTTGGGTTTTGCCCTGGCGGCCATCAGCATCGTGGGGCCGGCCAAGGGGCTCACGAGCGTGAGCCTGCTGCTCCCGCTGTTGATCCTGTCGCTGCCGCTGGCTGATATGTCGGCGGTGATCATGGGCCGGCTCAGCGACGGTCACTCGCCCTTTTATCCCGATCGTCGCCACCTGCACCACCGCCTGTTGCGCACGGGCCTGAGCCACCGACGCACGGTGCTGGTGATCTATGCCTTCACCCAGTGGCTGGCGTCGCTGGCCCTGGTGCTGGTGAATGCGGAGATGCGCTTCCTCTGGCTGGCCCTGGCCACGGCGGTGCTGATCTGGGTGCTGGTGAGCACCCGGCGGCTGATGCAGCAGGCCGATGAACCCTGAGCAGGCTGCCCGGTGGCTCCGATGAGCGCTGAAATCCTCTGCGTGGGCAGCGAGCTGCTGCTCGGCAACATCACCAATGGCAATGCCCGCTGGATCGCGGAGCAACTGGCCGCCCTGGGCGTGCCCCACCACCGCCAGCAGGTGGTGGGGGACAACCGCGAGCGGTTGATGGGCGCCGTGCGCGAGGCGGCGGGCCGCTGCCGGCTGCTGATCACCACCGGTGGGCTGGGCCCCACCCCCGACGACCTCACCACCGAGGCCATCGCCGCCGCCTTCGCCACACCCCTGGCCGAGCGTCCGGAGGTGTGGGCCGACATTCAGGCCAAGCTGGCGGCGCGCGGCCGGCCCGTCACCCCCAGCCTGCGCCGCCAGGCTCTGCTGCCAGTTGGTGCGGAGCTGCTGCCCAACGCCACCGGATCCGCCCCCGGCATGATCTGGAGCCCGAAGCCCGGTTTCACGATCCTCACCTTCCCGGGGGTGCCCAGTGAGATGCGGGCCATGTGGCAGGCCACCGCCGTGCCCTGGCTGCAGGGTTCCGGCCTGGCTGCAGGGGTGTTTGGCAGCCGCATGCTGCGCTTCTGGGGGGTGAGCGAATCCAGCCTGGCCGAGCAGGTGGCCGATCTGCTGGAGAGCGCCAATCCCACGGTGGCGCCCTATGCCGGCGCCGGCGAGGTGAAGCTGCGGCTCACCGCCCGGGCCGCCAGCATCGCCGGGGCGGAGGCCCTGCTGGAGCCGGTGGAGGCGGAGATCCGTGCTCGGGCTGGCATGGCTTGTTATGGCCGCGACGATGACTCCCTGGCCTCAGTCGTGCTCGAGCAGTTGCGGCGCCGCGGCCAGAGCCTCGCAGTGGCCGAGAGCTGCACCGGGGGTGGGGTGGGGGCGGCCCTGGCGGCGGTGCCCGGCGCTTCGGATGTGTTCCGGGGAGGGGTGATCGCCTATGCCAACACCGTCAAGCACCAGCTGCTGGCTGTGCCGGCTGGCATTCTGCAGACCTGGGGTGCCGTGAGTGATCCGGTGGCTCAGGCCATGGCTGAGGGCGTGCGCCGTGCCACCGGGGCCGATTGGGCGATTGCCGTGACCGGTATCGCCGGCCCCGGGGGCGGCAGCGCAGACAAGCCGGTGGGATTGGTTCACATCGCCATCGCCGGCCCCGACGGCTGTGGCAGTGAGGGGCTGCGCTTCGGGGCCAGCCGCAGCCGCAGCTGGATCCAGGCGCTCAGTGTTGGCGAGGCCCTCAACCGCTTGCGGCTGCAGCTGTTGGCGATCTGATGCAGGACAGCGAGATCCCAGCTGTGATGGATTCATGCATGGCCGACCGACGGCTCGATGACGGCAAGCAGCAGGGGTGTGGCCGCTACTTGTGAATCACAACCCCTATTTGTGTATCACAACATCCACGCCGCTGGTGCGGCGCTTCACCAGCACGCTGGTGTCCAGCTCGCCCCGGTGCAGCTGCAGGTCGATCTCCTCCTCCCCCAGCCGCAGCCCATGGATCTCCAGCAGGTTGATCCGCTCCGGTAGCACCGGATTGCGGAACACCACCTCCACGCGCCCGCTGTCGGGGTTGTGGCCGATCCCCATGCCGGTGATTGCTTCGAGCAGCCCGAACAAGCTGCCGCTGGCCCAGGCCTGGGGGCTGCAGGCCACCGGATAGTGGGTCGGTCCCTCGTCGGGCTGGCGCGGGAAGCCGCAGAACAGTTCCGGCAGGCGGTGTAGCGGCATGGCCTGGGCGGTGTCGAACAGGCCCATCAGCACCCGCATGGCTTCTGGGGTGTGGCCATAGCGGGCCAGCCCTTGTGCGATCAGGGCGTTGTCGTGGGGCCACACCGACCCGTTGTGGTAACTCATCGGGTTGTAGCGGGCTTCGCCCTCGTCCAGGGTGCGAATCCCCCAGCCGTTGAAGCTGGTGGGGGCCAGCAGTTGTCGGGCGATCGCGCTGGCAGCGGTCTTGCTAGCCAGGCCGGTCCAGAGGCAGTGGCCCGCATTGGAGGCGCGCACCTCGCAGGCCTCACCCTGGCCGTCGAGGGCCAGGGCATAGGAGCCGATCCGCTCGCACCAGAAGGCGTCGTGGAAGCGTCGCTGCAGTTGTCGGGCCTCCTGCAGCAACCGCTCCGCTTCTGCATCGTGGCCGAACTGCCGCTGGATGTGGGCCATGGCCCGGCGGGCCCCATAGCTGTAGGCCTGCACTTCGCACAGGGCGATCGACCCCTCCGCCAGGCGCCCATCGGCGTGGTGCACGCCATCGTCGGAATCCTTCCAGCCCTGGTTGCGCAGACCCCCTTGGGCGGCGCACTGGTAGCGCAGGAAGCCATCGGGCGCGCGTTCCTCGGCGGCACGGATCCAGGCCATCGCCCCGTCCAGGGCGCCGTGCAGCTCGCGGATGAAGGCCTGATCGCCGCTGCGCAGCAGGTAGTCGCCCGCCAGGATCAGAAACAACGGCGTGGCATCGACGCTGCCGTAGTAGTGGGCAAAGGGCACCTCCCCCAGGGCGGCCATTTCCCCCAGCCGGGCCTCGTGCAGCACCTTGCCAGGTTCCGCATCGTTGGCGGGGTCGCCATGGCGGGCCTGGTGCTCCGCCAGAAATCCCAGCACGCCACGGGCCAGCCTCGGTTCAAACAACAGCAGCTGCCGGGCCGTGATCAGGCCATCGCGCCCAAACGGACAACTGAACCAGGGCACCCCGGCGTAGGGGTACAGACCATGGTCCAGCTGGCTGGAGAGCAGGTGCACATCCGAGGTGGAGCGTGCGATCCAGCCATTGAAGGCGGGGTTGTCGCTGCTCACGCTGGCGGCGAGCCGGTTGGCCTCGCGGAAGCGGTCCACCGCCGCCTCCAGGGCCGCATCAAACGCCGCCTCCGGTGGGGGTTGCTGGCGGTTGCCATCGGGATGGAAATCGAGCACCAGGCAGAGCCGCCGCGGCCGTCGGGGCTCGAGTTGCAGGCTCACCTGCAGGCAGGCCTCATCCAGCTCCTGCACCGGTCCGCTCAGCCGCACCAGGGTGCAGCGGTCGGTGTTGTCGAGTCCGCGGTATACCGCTTCCAGCCCCATGGGGGTGCAGGAGCGCACGGTGCGACCGCGCTCTGGCCGTTGGTAGCCCCGCACCTCGAAGATGTCGCGAAAGTCGGCGTCGACGTGCAGCGTGATCGGCACCTGCAACGAGGTTTGGGCGTAGCTGGTGAAGGTGAGTTGCTGCAGGCAGGCCGTTGGGGTAAGCACCGTGCTGCGCTCGAGATGCACCGTTTCGTCGTCGTTGCTGAGGTGGCTCACCTGCAGGCCCAGTTCGCCCCGTTCGGTGGAGCTCAGCACCGCTCCCGGCCGGCCCCACAGCAGCCATTCCAGGCGGCTCACATGGCGGGTGCCCCGGTGAAACACCCCCGAGTCCGCATGGGTGTCGGGGTGGATCTCGCCGCGGGCATCGAGCATCGCGAAGGTTTCCCCGTTCTTCAGCACGAACGGGGGCAGCACGTCATGCGGCATGGAGCAGGGGGTCGCGGGGTGGGCAGGGACGGTGCAGGGGGCGGTGGCTGTCCTGGGCGGCGGGGCTGTCCTGGGCGGTGTGCCTGTCGATCAGGCGGCGGTAGAGCTGTTCGTACTGCTCCGCCTGGCGGGTCACGCTGAAGCGCTGCTCGAAGTCGCGGCGCACCGCCCGGCGATCGAGCCGGTCGAGCTGGCGCACGGCGGCCACGGCCTCGGCGATCGAGTCGACCAGCACACCGTTCACACCCGGACGGATCACCTCCGGCGTGGAGCCGTTGCGCCAGGCGATCACGGGGGTGCCACAGGCGTTGGCTTCGATCATCACCAGCCCGAAGGGCTCCGCCCAATCGATCGGGAACAGCAGGGCAAGGGCATTGCCGAGCAACGCCTGCTTGCCGGCGTCGTCCACCTCGCCGATGAACTCCACCAGGGGATTGCCCTCGATCAGATCGGCGATGTGGTCGCGGTAGTAGGGCGCATCGCTGCTGTCGATCTTGGCCGCCACCTTCAGCGGCAGGCCCAGCTGCCTGGCGATGGCAATGGCCCGGTCGAGGCGTTTTTCCGGCGAGACGCGCCCCACGAAGGCCAGATACTCCTGGGGGATGGTGACCGGTTGGTAGAGATCCAGCGGCAGGCCGTGGTACACGGTGGCCAGCCAGTGGGCTTCGGGCAGGGGTTGGCGCTGGGCCTCGGAGATCGAGACCAGGGGCAGTTGGTCAAAACGCCGGAACAGCTGGATCCGGTCTGGGCTGGTCAGGGGGCCGTGCAGGGTGTTGAGGTGGGGCACCGGCAGCCCCCGCACCAGGGGGTAGTGGCTCGCTCCGGTGTGGAAGTGCAGCACGTCGAAGCGATCGAGCTGGTCGATCAGCTGGTCGAGCTGGATCAGCTCCGGCACGGCGGGATCCCCGCAGTAGCCGGCCAAGCGCAGGGCCTTGGGCACACAGGGATAGAGCTCGGCGCTGGTGCTGGAGTCGCCGCTGGCGAACAGCACCACCCCATGGCCACGCCGCACCAGTTCTTCCGTGAGGTAGTGCACCACCCGTTCGGTGCCGCCGTAGCGGCGGGGCGGGATGCTCTCGCAGAGCGGGGAGATCTGGGCAATTCGCATCGCTGGCGCGGACGGAGAGGGGCCGCGGCTCGTGTCGTCCGGGATATTTCAGTCATAGAGAGGGTTTTGGGGCGCGCTGCAGCCGGATCTGAGGCGAATGGGGCCCGGGGTGCAGCTCTAGGCTGGGTTGTCAGTCGAACGGGTCATCCGTGAGCGCCGGCACCCTCTACGACAAGGTCTGGGAACTGCACCGCGTGGCGGAGCTGCCGGGCGGGGCTACCCAGCTGTTCATCGGCCTGCACCTGATCCACGAGGTCACCAGCCCCCAGGCCTTTTCGGCCCTGGAGGACCTCGGCCTGGCGGTGCGCCACCCAGAGCGCACCGTGGCCACGGTGGACCACATCGTGCCCACCACCTCCCAGGCGCGGCCCTTCGCCGATCCCCTGGCCGAGGAGATGCTGGCCACCCTGGAGGCCAACTGCGCCGAGCACGGCATCACCCTGCACGGCCTCGGCAGTGGCCGCCAGGGGATTGTGCATGTGATCGCCCCCGAGCTGGGCCTCACCCAGCCGGGCATGACCGTGGCCTGCGGCGATTCCCACACCTCCACCCATGGCGCCTTCGGAGCGATTGCCTTCGGCATCGGCACCAGCCAGGTGCGCGACGTGCTGGCCAGCCAGAGCCTGGCGATGGGCAAGCTCAAGGTGCGGCGCATCTGGGTGGATGGGCAGCTGCAGCCGGGCGTCTATGCGAAGGATTTGGTGCTGCACGTGATCCGCAGCCTGGGCGTGAAGGGCGGCGTGGGCTACGCCTATGAATTCGCCGGCCCGGCCATCGACGCCCTGTCGATGGAGGAGCGCATGACCCTCTGCAACATGGCGATCGAGGGTGGCGCCCGCTGCGGCTATGTGAACCCCGATGCCACCACCTTCGCCTATCTGCAGGGCCGGCCCCACGCCCCCAGCGGCGAGGCCTGGGAGCGGGCCGTGGCCTGGTGGAGCAGCCTGGCCAGCGGCCCGGAGGCTGGGTTTGACGATGAGGTGCGTTTTGATGCGGCCTCCATCGCCCCCACGGTGACCTGGGGCATCACCCCCGGCCAGGGCATCGGCGTGGATGAAACCGTGCCCACCCTGGAGCAGACCGACCCCGATGAGCGGCCTTTGGCGGAGGAGGCCTACCGCTACATGGACCTGCAGCCCGGGGCGCCAATCGCCGGTACGCCGGTGGATGTGTGCTTCATCGGCAGCTGCACCAATGGCCGGCTCTCCGATCTGCAGGCCGCGGCGGCGGTGGCCAAGGGTCGCCATGTGGCTCCGGGCATCAAGGCCTTTGTGGTGCCGGGCAGTGAGCAGGTGGCGGCCGCGGCGGAAGCGGAGGGCCTCGACCAGGTGTTCATCGCTGCCGGCTTCGAGTGGCGCGAGCCCGGATGTTCGATGTGTCTGGCGATGAACCCCGACCGGCTCGAAGGTCGCCAGATCAGTGCCAGCTCCAGCAACCGCAATTTCAAGGGCCGGCAGGGTTCGGCGACGGGCCGCACCCTGCTGATGAGTCCGGCGATGGTGGCGGCTGCGGCCATCGCCGGCCAGGTTCGCGACGTGCGTGAACTGCTGCCGGCCTGAGCCGATCCCCTTCCGTTCCGCTCTGCTTCCCCTGATTCCTTGTCCCCTGATCACGTCGTGCCCGCAGCCATGAGCAGCCCCTCGTTTCCCATGGGCCCCATCACCGGCCACCACGGCCGGGCCGTGGTGGTGGCGGGCGATGACATCGACACCGACCGGATCATCCCCGCCCGCTTTCTCAAGTGCGTCACCTTTGAGGCCCTCGGCCCGGCGGTCTTTGCCGATGACAGGGCCGAGCTGGCCACGGCTGCCGCAGGCCCCCATCCCTTTGATCGGCCCGAGCACCAGGGGGCATCGATCCTGCTGGTGAACCGCAATTTCGGCTGCGGCTCCAGCCGTGAACATGCCCCCCAGGCGCTCATGCGTTGGGGCATTCGGGCGGTGGTGGGTGAGAGCTTTGCCGAGATTTTCTTTGGCAACTGCCTGGCGCTCGGGTTGCCCTGTCTGGTGGCCGACCACACCGCGATGCTGGCCATTCAGGCGGCGGCTGGGGCGGAGCCCCAGGTCCCCTTTCATCTGGATGTGGCGGCCGCCACGCTCACAGGCCCGGCTGGGCCGTGGCCCCTCACCCTGCCCGATGGGCCGCGCCAGATGCTCGTCACCGGCCAGTGGGATGGCACCGGCCAGCTGCTGGCCCATGCCGCCCAGCTGGACCGCACCCGCGCTGCCCTGCCCTACATCGGTGGCTTCTGAGCAGCAGGCCGGGGCACAAAGGGGGTGCCGCTCCCCCGGAAGCTGAAGTCGTTGAGTTTGATGCGGATGCCGCCGATGCCGTCGTAGGGGCTGTAGTACACCCCCAACTCATAGGAGCGCTGTTGCAGTTTGAGCTCCAGGTAGGAGTAGCTCACATCGCCGTAGAAGCTCGACCCCTGGTCGATGTTCACCGTGGCCCCGGCCTCCAGCACCAGCGGTCCGTAGAGCTGCTGGGCGGCGCGAAAGCTGAGTGTGGCCAGGTCCACGGCCCGGTCGAAGCCGAACGGGCTGGCGCCATCCCGCAGGGTGCCCCCCACCAGCAGGGCGAGCTGGGAGTAGTCCAGCCAGGTCTTGCGGAAGCGGCCCAGGGTGAAGGCCGGCCCGCCGTAGAGGGTGAGGGTGTTCTGCCGGGCCCCGTCCTGGTAGCGGGCGATCGAGGTGGCCAGGCCGAAATCGAGGGCCACGCCGGGCCGCACCGGTGCGGCGGAGTAGCGCAGGGCGGCCAGGTCGGTGCCGTTGGGGGCCCGTTCGGCCTCCCACAGCCGCAGCGATCCGTTGAGGCCGGCGTTGAGGTGGGAGCGCCACTGGGTCTCGAGTTGATCGCTTTCAAACAGGGTGGCCTGGTAGTTGCCCCCCACGGCCCGCCAGTTGAGGCCGATCGGCCCGAAATAGGGCGTGCGCCGCCCATCGCTGGCCTGGTCGCTGGGATCGGGATTGAAGCCCAGGCGCCCCTCCAACTGGCCGCCGTAGGAGTACACCACGGTCTGCAGTCCGAGGCTGCCGTTGTAGACCCGTTCGCGGTAGCTGCCGAACAACTGGCCCTGGGCGCTGGTGTGGCCGGCCAGCCCCAGGGGGGTGCCCAGCTTGACGATGCTGCGGGTGCCGGCCGCCAGGTTTTGCGGACTCAGGCTGGAGAGGCTGGTGTCGGCCTGGAGGCGAAAGCGGTCGAAGGGCAGGTCGAGCACGCCCACCAGGCCGAACAGGTCGCCAGCCCTCAGGTCCTGGTTCACCCGGGGGCCCGCCAGACTCTTCCCCGGCGCGGTGTAGCTCTCGCTGCGGCCCTGCAGGGCCCGTTGCAGCATGACCTGGGGTTGCAGCTCCAGCTTGCCCTTTGCGCCGATGGGCACGGTCGGCAGGTTGTAGCCGAGGTAGAAGCCGTCCCGGTCGCGCTTGTCGGTGTCGAGGCTGAGTTGCAGTGCCTCCTCGCCGATCACGGCGTTGTTGAGGCCCGGCACAGAGAGGCGGTTGCTCAGCAGGATCCGCGTGCGCTTGGCCTGGATGCGGGTGACGCCATCCCCCTCGAACTGGGCCTCCACCTGATAGCCGATCGTCCATGACTGGGCCGGCGTGAACGGGTCGTTGGTGAAGGCCACCTCCCGGGCGCTCCAGCGGTCGCCGCGCACCACCAGGTTGGAGGCCTGGAAGCGCAGCCGATTCAGGGCGCCCCGGCTGGGCTTGGGCCGGCGGTAGATGCTGGCGCCCCTGGGGGCGCTGGTGGTGGTCTCCTCGTCGGTATCGATCACGGCGACCAGATTGAGCTTGATGGAGGTGTCCACGCTCTGGCGAAAGCGCACGTCCTCCACGCGCTGATCGATGGTGGCTGGCTCGGCGCTGTCGGCCGCACCAGGCGCCAGCGGTGCCGGGCTGGGGGCGCCTGGTTCCAGGGTTACATCGGTCAGCACATCCCGCAGCGGCCGGGCCCGCCCAGCCCCATCGTCGCCAGGACAGCCCCTGGGGGCTGGCATCCACGGCAGCGGCACCCGCCGCGGCGGCAGCAGCTCGAGCACGGGGCGTTGGTCGCTGGAGCCCTGCAGCTGGGGACAGGCAAACCCCTGGTCGGCGGCTTCAGCCTCCGCCGGGTCGGCGGGCTGGCCCAGGGCTTTGAGCTCCCGGTCCACACCCTCCAGGTCGATCACGCCATAGATGTCCTCCAGTTCACCGGTGCCCTCCAATTGGCTGTAGCGCAGCCGGCTCGCCTGCAGCATCTGATCGCCCTTGTAGAGACGCAGCTGGCCGCTGGCGTACACCGTGCGGGTGAGTTCCATCACCTCCACCCGGTCGGCCAGTAAGCGCCAGCCCTCGAAGCGGGCCTCCACGTTGCCGCTGGCCACCAGCTTCCCCTGTTGGGGGTCCACCGCCTGGTGGTCGGCCCGCAACAGCAGGAAGGAAGGGGCCACGGCGGCTGTCGCCCCGCGATCGGGCTCGGCAGTGTCGGGGGGATTGGCGTGGGCGGCGTTGGCCGTCGCCAGCAGTGCCGTGATCAACAGCAGAGGACCAGGCCAGCAACAGCGGGCAAAACCGGAGCAGGCCCCGAACGCGTTGCCGACCCGGCGGGGAGGCTGGCTGCCGTGGAACTGAAGCGTCAAGGCAAAGCAGCCTGGTCGAGGGGGACCCTATGCCAGATCCCGTTGCTGGGGCGGTGCCGGCGTTGGTGGGGGGGCTCAGTCCTCCAGATCCTTGCGGCTGGGGGTGCGGGTGGGATCGCTGGCCAGGAAGCCGAACACAAAAATCCCGATGAAGAAAAAGACGACCGAATAAACCGAGATCTTGAGAGCCAGCATGGTTCGGTCTTGCGGGAGGCGGGCGGGTGACAGGGAGTGACGGGCCGCCCTGGGGGCCTGGTCGACCCTGCGGCAGCCCCATCATTCTATGGGACCTCGTGAGCTATCCAACGATGACGAAGGCCCCGGGGCCTGGGCTCTCCCACCAATTTGAAATGTTTGGCCCGGCCGCTGAGCCGGAGGCGGTGAGCCAGCCCTGGGATTTGCAGGGCCTCTGGCGTTGCCCCCAGCCCGATGGCGCGCCCGGCAGCGCCCTGCACCATCCCTGGGGGGAGGAGCATCGGCCGGATTGGCGGGCCCGCGGCCTGGTGATCTGGCCCCGGGGGGGGGTGTGGTGGCCGCTGCAGCTGCGGCTGCCTTGCCCGGCCGCTTGGCGGGCCCTGCAGCGTCCCGAGCCGGCGGTGCGGGCCCGGCTGGTGCTGCGCTGGTGGGCCGATGCGGCGGAGCTGCTGGTGGATGGTGTGCCGGTGCATCACGGCGACCTGTTCGACACCGCCTGCCGCTGGCCGTTGCCCGAGCGCTGGTGGCACGGGCATGCCCTGCAGCTGCAGCTGCGGCTGCGCAGTCCGCTGCACGACGACGGCGCCCTGATCCGCAGCCGGGTGGAGTTGGAGCCCTTGATGCCGGCCGATCCCTGCGGCGTGCTGGCCAGTGAGCGGCGCGAGCTGGTGCAGTTGCGGCGGGGGGCAGGGCAGCTGGATCAGCCGCCGGCTGAGCCCGGTTTCCACGTGCTGGGCCACGCCCACCTCGATCTGGCCTGGCTCTGGCCCGTGGCCGACACCTGGCGGGCGGCCGAGCGCACCTTCAGCTCGGCGCTCGACCTGATCGAGCGCTTTCCCCAGCTGCATTTCGCCCACTCCACGCCGGCGCTCTACGCCTGGCTGCAGCAGCACCGCCCCGACCTCTGGCAGCGCCTGCAGGCGGCGGTGCAGGCGGGCCGGTTCGAGCCGATCAATGGCCCCTGGGTGGAGAGCGACTGCGTGCTGATCAGCACCGCCTCACTGCTGCGCCAGTTCCAGCTCGGCCAGGCCTTCAGCCAGCGGCATTTTCCGCAGCTGGAGCACCACCTGGCCTGGCTGCCGGACAGCTTCGGCTTCGGGGCCGGCCTGCCGGCCGTGGCGGCCGCCACCGGCGTGCGTTGGTTCTGCACCCACAAGCTGTTCTGGAATGCCACCAATCCCTTCCCGCATCGGCTCTTCCGCTGGCGCTCCCGCTGTGGGGCCGAGCTGCTCGCTCTGATGACGGCGCCGATCGGCACCGACGGCGATCCGGTGGCCATGGAGCGGCAGCGACTCGCCTGGCAGGCCGCCACGGGCCTGCCGCAGACCCTCTGGTTGCCGGGGGTGGGCGACCACGGCGGCGGCCCCACCGCTGAAATGCTGGAGCACCTGGCCCTCTGGAACACCCAGCCCGCTGCGGCGGGACAGCGCCACGGCAGCCTGCGCCAATACCTGGGTGAGCTGGAGTACGCCGCCCCCCATCTGCCGGTGTGGCGCGACGAGCTCTACCTGGAGTTGCACCGGGGTTGCGCCACCACGCGCCCCGATCAGAAGCGCCATAACCGCACCCTG
>JAGYNF010000100.1 GCA_018400215.1 Cyanobium sp. M55B138
ATTGATTGGGGCGTTTAAAACGGTTTCACTACGTGGTGAAGCCCTTCAGCCCCAAGGAGCTGGAGGCCCGCATCCGCTGCGTGCTGCGCCGGGTGGAAAAGGACGCCGTGGCCGGCATCCCCAACTCGGGGGTGATCAGCGTGGGCGACCTGCGCATCGACACCAACAAGCGGCAGGTGTACTGCGCCGATGAACGCATCCGGCTCACCGGCATGGAATTCAGCCTGCTGGAGCTGCTGGTGAGCCGCAGCGGCGAGCCCTTCAGCCGCGGCGAAATCCTCAAGGAGGTTTGGGGCTACACGCCGGAACGTCACGTGGACACCCGGGTGGTGGATGTCCACATCTCCCGGCTGCGTTCCAAACTGGAGGATGATCCTGCCAACCCCGAGCTGATCCTCACGGCTCGCGGCACCGGCTATCTGTTCCAACGCATCGTCGACCCCGTTGCCTCCGAAGGAGCCTGACAAGCGCACCAAGCCCAGCCGCACGATCCGGCGGCTGGTGATCTGGTATCGCCGCAATGCCGCCGTCACCAGCCTGGTGGGCACCGCCACCTCGGCGGCCAGCACCGCCGGCAGCGTCGCCGGGGCGGCCACGTGGGCCGCCACCTCAGCGGCCAACACGGTGCTGCAACCCCTGGTGTTCGACCCGCTGCGGCGCCTGCAGCGGGGCCTGGGCGGACCCGACGAAAACGCCCCGATCAACGATGCCGACCGTCTCTGGGTGGCGGTGGATGGCATGGGTGGTGACCATGCCCCCGGCCCGATCCTGGAGGGTTGCCTGCAGGCCGTGGAGCGGCTGCCCCTGCGGGTGCGCTTCGTGGCCGAACTCGACCGGCTCACCCCGGCGGTGGCCGAGCTGGGCCTGGGCAACCAGCTCGATGAGGCCATCGCCAAGGGTCTGATTCAACTGGTGCCCAGCGGCCTCTCCGTCGGCATGCACGAGGAGGCCACGGTGGTGCGCAAGAAGCGCGATGCCAGCATCAACCTGGCCATGGACCTGGTGAAGCAGGGCCAGGCCACCGCCGTGTATTCGGCCGGCAATTCCGGGGCGGTGATGGCCTCGGCGATCTTCCGGCTGGGCCGGCTCAAGGGCATCGACAGGCCCGCCATCGGCGCCCTCTTCCCCACCCGCGATCCGGAGCAGCAGGTGCTGGTGCTGGATGTGGGCGCCAACATGGACTGCAAGCCGGAGTGGCTGCACCAGTTCGCCCTGCTGGGCAACATCTACAGCCGCGACGTGCTGCAGGTGGCCAAACCCCGCATCGGCCTGGTGAACATCGGCGAGGAGGAATGCAAGGGAAACGACCTCTGCCAGCGCACCTACAGCCTGCTAGCCGCAGAGCAGCGCGTCCACTTCGCCGGCAACTGCGAGGGCCGGGACATCCTCTCGGGGCGCTTCGACGTGGTGGTGTGCGATGGCTTCACCGGCAATGTGCTGCTCAAATTCCTCGAGAGTGTGGGCAGCGTGCTGCTGGACGTGATCAAGGTGGAACTGCCCCGCGGCCGCCGCGGCAAGGTGGGATCGGCCTTCCTGATCAACAACCTGCGCCGGATCAAGAAGCGGCTCGACCACGCCGAGCACGGCGGGGCCCTGCTGCTCGGCGTGGATGGGGTCTGCGTGATCGGCCACGGCAGCAGCAAGGCGCTCTCGGTGCTGAGCGCCCTGCGCCTGGCCCACTCCGCCGCCAATCACCACGTGATGGACGACCTGCATGCCCTCAGCGGGACGAAGAGTGGGACGACGCGTGGGACCGCCGGGAACGGTGTCGCTTGTGGTTGACTGAGCCAACCTGCGGGCCCATTCCGTGCCGCTTGGCGTGTCGCACAGCCTCACAGGCCCCGACTACCGGGCCAGCTCTGGTTTTGGCATGGCGCTGGTGGGCTGTGGCAGTGCCCTGCCCGCCGCCAGCATCAGCAATGCCGACCTGAGCCAGCGGGTGGAGACCAGCGACGACTGGATCCGCAGCCGCACCGGCATTGGCGCCCGCCGCATCTCAGGCCAGGACGAACCGCTCACGGTGCTGGCCAGCCGGGCCGCCGAAGCGGCCCTGGCCCATGCCGGCTGGCAGGCCTCCGAGGTGGACCTGATCCTGCTGGCCACCTCCAGCCCCGATGACCTGTTCGGCACAGCGCCCCGGGTTCAGGCGGCCATCGGTGCCAGCGGCGCCGTCGCCTTCGACCTCACGGCCGCCTGCAGCGGCTTCCTGTTCGCCCTGGTGACCGCGGGCCAGTACATCGCCAGCGGCGCCGTGCGCCGGGCCCTGGTGATCGGTGCGGACCAGCTCAGTCGCTGGGTGGACTGGGACGATCGCCGCACCTGTGTGCTGTTCGGCGACGGTGCCGCCGCCGTTGCTGTCCAGGCCTGTGCGGCCGAGCAGACGGGCCTGCTGGGCTTCCGCATGCGCTCCGATGGCAGTCGCAACGCCTGCCTCACCCTGGCCCAGAGCGACGATCGCGAGCCCCTGCTGGGGGCCCTATCGGCCCAGAAGGGGGGATTTGCACCCATCCACATGAACGGCCAGGAGGTTTACAAGTTCGCCGTGCGGGAAGTGCCCCAGATCCTGGCGGAACTGCTGGAGCACACCGGCACCCGGGCCGAGCAGCTCGACTGGCTGCTGCTGCACCAGGCCAACCAGCGCATCCTCGATGCGGTGGCCGAGCGCTTCGCCATGCCGCAGGAGCAGGTGCTGAGCAACCTGGCCCACTACGGCAACACCTCGGCGGCCACCATTCCGCTGATGCTGGATGAAGCCGTGCGGGATGGGCGGGTGCAGGCCGGGCACCTGCTGGCCAGCAGTGGCTTTGGCGCCGGCTTGAGCTGGGGGGCTGCCCTGTTGCGCTGGAGCGGCCCACCAGCTGCGACCTAACCTCCTGGGCCATTACACGCGCAGCAGCATGGCGATTGCCTGGGTGTTTCCTGGCCAGGGTTCCCAGAAGGTGGGCATGGCCGCAGGCGTGCTCGACCTGCCGGGGGCACGGGAGCGGTTTGGCCAGGCCTCGGAGCTCTTGGATCGGGATCTGCTGGCGATCTGCGCCGGTGAGGCTGGGGGCGAGCTGGGCTGCCTCGGCGATCTGAATGACACCCGCAACACCCAGCCCGCCCTGTTTGTGCTGGAGAGCCTGCTGGTGGATGGCTTGCGGGCCCAGGGGCGCCAGCCGGATGTGGTGGCCGGCCACAGCCTGGGGGAGCTGGTGGCCCTCTACGCCGCCGGGGTGTTCGATGCGGCCACCGGGCTGCGGCTGATGCAGACCCGCAGTGCCCTGATGGCCGAGGCCGGCGGTGGCGCCATGACCGCCGTGATGGGCTTCGACCGGACGGAGCTGGAGACCCTGGTGGCCGCCAACCCGGACGTGGTGATCGCCAATGACAACAGCAGTGCCCAGGTGGTGCTCTCCGGCACGCCCAAGGCGGTGGCGGCCGTGAGCAGCCAGCTCAGCTGCAAGCGCGCCATCCCCCTGGCGGTGAGTGGCGCCTTCCACTCCCCCTCCATGGCCGAGGCCGCCACGGCCTTCGCCGCGGCACTGGAGGCCGTGCCCTTCGCCGATGCCGCCATCCCGGTGCTCAGCAACACCGACCCCACCCCTGAAACCAGCGGTACCGCCCTAAAGCAACGGCTCCGCAGCCAGATGACCAGCGGCGTGCGCTGGCGGGAGACCATGGAGGCCTTCAGCGCAGCTGGCATCGACACCGCCGTGGAGATCGGCCCCGGCAACGTGCTCAGCGGGCTGATCAAGCGCAGCTGCCCGGGCATCGGCACCGCCCAGATCAGCACCGCCGCCGATCTGGGCCGATGAGCGGCCCTGAACCGCGGCCCGGCAGTCGTCCGGTGAATGCCGTCAAACGGGCCTGGCGTCGGCGACGCCGCAGCGAACCGCCCGCCCTGATCCGCACCCCCCGCCCGAGCCTCACCTACCGCCTGATCAGCTACCTGCTGGTGTTTCCGATCTACAGGCTGCTGTTTCGCGGTCGCACCGCCGGCAACGGCCAGGTGCCGCTGGAGGGTGCCCTGGTGGTGGTGGCCAACCATGGCTCCCACCTCGACCCGCCCCTGTTGGGCCACGCCCTGGGCCGGCCCGTGGCCTTCATGGCCAAGGCGGAGCTGTTTCGGGTGCCGATCCTGGGGGCCATTATCCGGGCCTGCGGCGCCTACCCGGTCGCCCGGGGGGCCAGCGACCGCGAGGCGATCCGCACCGCCACCGACCGGCTGGAGGAGGGCTGGGCAATCGGCGTGTTCATCGATGGCACCCGCCAGCCGGATGGCCGGGTCAACAACCCCCAGGCCGGGGCGGCCCTCCTGGCGGCCCGGGCGGGCGCGCCGCTGCTGCCGGTGGCGATCATCAACAGCCACCGGGCGATGGGCCCAGCCGGCACGGGCCTGCGCCTGCTGCCGGTGCACATCCGGATTGGCACGCCGGTGCCCCCACCCGTCTCGCGCCGTCGCGCCGACCTGGACGTGGCCACGGCCGCCTGCCAGGAGCAGATCAACGCCCTACTGGATCAGGGACTGGTGCAGCCACAGAGCCTCACCAGCGCCCGTGGTCCAGATGCACTGCCGCCCAGTGGCGCAGATCCCGGCCACTGACCAGCCAGACCAGGGCCCGCAGGCCGTCTCCCCAGACCTTGCGCCGCCGCTCCGGTCGGCACTGGTCGGCGCAGTCCACCGGCTCAGGGGTGAGCTGGATCCCCCGGCTGCCCGCCACGATCCGGCCCACCAGCAGCGCCCGGTCCATGTGGTCGCTGCTGGTGACGAGCAGGGCATGGCGGATGCGGGCCCGGTGGAGGTCATCGACCAGGGATGTGAAGTTGGAGAGGGTGTCGCGGGCGCGGTAGTCGAGCTGCACCTGCCCTGGCGACAACCCCTGACGCTGCTGGAACAGCCAGCGGGCGTATTCCGGATTGCTGCCGCCACTCACCACCACCGGCAGACCGCGCGCCTCGGCGAGGGCCGCCGCATGGCGCTCGCGCGCCACATCGCCCCCCAACACCAGGATCAGCTGGGGGGGCGGAGGGGTGGGCCACCAGCGGCCGCGTGACAGCCAGATCAGGGCGCCAACACCGCAAACCAGCAGCAGGAGGCGCCCCGGGAAGCGGCCACGGCGGCGGCGCACCGGCCGCGGCCGGCGCTGGGCTAGGGAGGGCGGAGGCAGGGGCGGCATCAAATCAATCGGCTGCCACCGGAGCCGTGGCGTAGAGGGGCAACACCGGCTGCCAGGGCGCCTCCCGGCCGGCCCTGTGGGCCTGGCTGGCCAAGTCCAGCAGGCTGCCCAGATCGGCAGCCACGTCCACCGCAACAACCCGACAGGGCGCCTGCTGCCGGGCCTGCAGGGCCGCCGCATCGGCATAGAGCCTCGGCGCCAGCCGTTCCTGCACGCCCCCCGCCCCCACGGGATCGGGGGCATAGAGACCGGCCACCAGCCCCCGGCGGGGCAGCTCCTGCACGAGCCAGGCCGGGGCCTCCAGGCCGAGGCGGCGGGCAATCAGCAGCCAACTACCCACCCCATCGAGGGGCAACTGCAACTGCTGGGCCAGGGTGCGGGCCAGCACCACCGTGAGCCGGGTGCTGGTGAAGCCCCCCGGCCCGGTGGCCACGGCCAATCGCCCCAGGGCCGGCCACTGGGAGGCCGGGCACACCTGCTCCACGCAGGTGAGCAGGGCATTGGCGAGGGTGCGCCCCAGATCGAAGGTGGCCATGCGATCTGGGGCGCTGCCATCGAGCGGGCGCCAGCCCACCCCCAGTTCCCCAGCACTGCTGTGCAGGGCCAGCAGCCCGGGGGCGACAGCAGCGGTGGCTGGGGCGGCGACTAGGGCAGTGGCTGGCATCAAAGCGGGCGATGGGGGGAGATCAGACGGGGAGGGGTTCGCCCGGACGCAACCGCTGCCAGCGGCCGGGATCGACCAAGAAGCTGGCACAGGCGCGCACATCCCACTCCACCCCCACCGCGCCATCCGGCAGATCCAGCACCTGCACGTGGATGCGGGGTTGGTCGGGCTGGATGTCGGGATGGGCGCAGAGGTGGGGTACGGCGTGTTGCCGCTCCACCGCGTGGTAGGCCTGACAGCGGTCGACCCAGCGGCAATCCACGCAGATGCACATCCCGGCCAAGCCGCGCCAGACCCCCATTCTGCCGGCTGCGCAAGCCGGCGGGG
>JAGYNF010000101.1 GCA_018400215.1 Cyanobium sp. M55B138
CGACCAGGGCCAGCCGGGTCTGCACCATGGCCATCCAGGTGCCGGCCACCTGCACCACGGCCCGGTGGTCATCGAGCCGCACCAGCTGCGCCTGTTGGGAGAGCAGCATGCGGGTGGAGGGCAGCTCCAGGCTGGCCAGGATCTGGGCCCACAGCTCCGCCAAGTTGGCGGGCTCCGGGATCGCCACTGCCACGGCAGGGTTGCTGGCGGCCGTTGGTGATGGCGTTGGCTTTGCTGGTGCTGGTGCTGGTGCTGTTGGCGCAGGCGGTAGCGCGATTGGATCCGCCACCGCCGGGGCTGCTGCAATTGCGGCGGGCCCCTGGTGCAGCAGGCCCAGCAGCAGCACCTCCAGCCAGAGGCGCGGGTTCACGCTGTGGCGCAGCTGTTGCTCGCTGCCCCGCAGCTGGGCTTGCCATTCCAGCAGCCGCGCCTTGCCGATGCGCCGGGCCAGGGCGGGCAGCTGGTCGCGCAGCTGGGGCGAGACGCTGGTGAGCTCCAGCCGATCCGGCGCCACCCCCGCCAGCACCAGATCCCGCAGCAGGCTGGCCAGGCCCTGGAGCAGCGCCGAAGGCTCCCGCCCGTGCTCCAGCAGACCGCGGCAGGTTTCCAGCAGGGCCAGGGGCTCGCTTCCGGCCAGGGCCTTGGCCAGCTCCAGCAGTTCCTGCTCCGGCACCGCCCCCAGCAGCTCCCACACGGCGGTCGCCTCAATCGGCGGTGGCAGCAGGCTGAGCTGATCCAGCAGGCTCTCGGCATCGCGCAGGCCCCCTTGGGCCCGCTGGGCCACCACGTGCAGGGCTTCGGGGGTGATGCCGATCTGTTCCTGCTCGGCGATCCAGCCCAGGTGCCCCTCCAGGGCCTGCAGCGGAATGCGGCGGAAGTCGAAGCGCTGGCAGCGGCTCAAGATGGTGGGCAGCACCCGCTGGGGGTCGGTGGTGGCGAGCACAAACACCACCCGCGGCGGTGGCTCCTCCAGGGTTTTGAGCAGGGCGTTGAAGGCGGCGGTCGAGAGCATGTGGCACTCGTCCACCACATACACCTTCCAGCGCGCCTGCACGGGCGCGAAGCGGGAGCGCTCGATCAGCTCGCGGATGTTGTCGACACCGGTGTTGGAGGCGGCGTCGATCTCGATCACATCGAGGGCATTGCCGGCGGCGATGGAGGTGCAGAGCTCGCACACTCCGCAGGGATCCGGGGTGGGGCCGTCGCTGGCGATGCAGTTGAGCGAGCGGGCCAGGATGCGGGCGCTGGAGGTTTTGCCGGTGCCGCGGGGGCCACTGAACAGGTAGGCCGGGGCAATGCGGCTCGCGCGCAGCGCATGGGCGAGGGTGGCGGCGATGGCCTCCTGCCCCACCAGCTGGTCGAGGCGCTGGGGCCGGTATTTGTGGTGGAGGGGCTGGTAGGCCGGGGTCATGGAGCCGCGGCGCGAACTGGGTGCCGCCTCCACGCTACTGGGCCTTCAAGGCTCGTCCCCGTCTGCGGCTTCCAGCAGGCCCCGCAGACGGTTGTCGAGGGAGATTTCCAGTTCCTCCACCTCGGCCAGCTGGTCTGCCAGCTTCTGGGCTGCCCGCCGCAGCGTCTCAAACTGCCCCTGCCCCCAGCGGGCTTCGGCGCGGGCCAGCTCCTTGTCCAATTTCTGCTGCAGGCTCTGCCGCATGCCCTCGAGTGTCTCCAGGCTGCGGCGGGCCAGTGCCACCCCCTGGTCGAGCTGGGCTGGGTTGAGCAGCCGGCTGCCGCTCAGCAAGGCCGCCGGTAGCCACTGGCCAAAGGCCCGGGCCCCCATGCTGCCGGTGTGCAGCCAGTCCTCCACCTGGCTGCTGCGGTGCCGGCCGGTCTTGCACCAGTGGGCGAAGTGCTCGCAGTTGTTGAACAGCAGGTTGTAGTTCTGCTCTCCGAGGCGGCCCATGGCCCGGCGCAGGGTGATCCCCGGGGCTGAGCAGCTGCCCTCCGGGTAGGTCACCACGCTCAGGGGCTGGTCGCGGCTGAACGCGGCCAAGGGGCTACGCAGAATCTCCCGGCCCTCCAGGTAGTGGGCCACGCTGCCATCGCCCAAGTCGATGCCGTGGTGGTTGAACAGGCCGTGCTGGCGCGGAACCTGCAGGTGGTCGGCGGCTGCCACGGGGAAGGGGGAAAAGGGTTGGCCGCCCGGATTCAGGCGCTGGCCTGCTGGGCTTCGTCCATGCTGTTGCCGAGCTGCACCACCTGGCCCCGGGTGTGTTGGTCCACCAGATCGCGGGTCACGGTGAAGCTCTTCACGTCCTGTTGGGAGGGTAGGTCGTACATCACATCGAGCATCAACTCCTCCACAATGCCGCGCAGGGCCCGGGCGCCGGTCTTGCGCCGGTGGGCCTCGTGGGCAATGGCTTCGATGGCATCGGGCTCGAAGTCCAGGGCCACATCATCCATGCTCAGCAGCGTCTGGAACTGCTTCACCAGCGCGTCGCGCGGTTCGGTGAGGATGGCCTGCAGGGCATGGCTGTCGAGGGGTTCGAGCACGGCGCTCACCGGTAGGCGACCGATGAACTCGGGAATCAGGCCGTACTTGACCAGATCGTCCGGCTGCAGGTGGCGCAAGACGTCGGCGGCCTGGCGCTCCCTGTTGCTGCGGGGGCGGCCGTTGCCCTCGGGGTGAATAAAGCCAATGGCGTTGCGACCCATGCGCTTCTGCACCACGTCATCGAGGCCCACGAAGGCTCCGCCACAGATGAACAGGATCTGGCTGGTGTCGATCTGGATGCAGTCCTGATAGGGGTGCTTGCGGCCCCCCTGGGGCGGCACGTTGGCCACCGAGCCCTCGAGCATCTTCAGCAGGGCCTGCTGGACCCCTTCCCCGGACACGTCCCGGGTGATCGAGGGGTTCTCGCTCTTGCGGGCGATCTTGTCGATCTCGTCGATGTAGATGATGCCCCGCTGGGCCTGCTCCACATCCATGTCGGCCTTCTGCAGAAGCCGCAGCAGGATGTTTTCCACGTCCTCACCCACGTAGCCCGCCTCGGTGAGGGTGGTGGCGTCGGCCACGGCGAAGGGCACCTCCAGCATCTCGGCCAGGGTCTGGGCCAGCAACGTTTTGCCGCAGCCCGTGGGGCCGATCAGCAGGATGTTGCTCTTGTGCAGGCGGGTGGCTGTCTCGGCGGACTCCCCCTTGCCATCCCCCTGCCAGGCCAGCCGCTTGTAGTGGTTGTACACCGCCACCGAGAGGGTTTTCTTGGCCTCGTCCTGGCCCACCACCTGGCGGTCGAGGAAGGCCTTGATGGCCTGGGGCTTGGGCACTTCGGCCAGGGTGGGAACCGGCTTGGCGCTCTTTTTGGTGCTGGTCTTGCCGCGGCTGGGTTCGGGTGCGTGGCGGGTGGCGCTGCCATGGCCCTCCACCAGCTCTTCATCCAGGATCTCGTTGCAGAGATCGATGCACTCGTCGCAGATGTACACGCCAGGGCCGGCGATCAGCTTGCGCACCTGGTCCTGGGACTTGCCGCAGAACGAGCACTTGAGGTGGGCGTCGAACTTGGCCATCGGCGGAGTGGGCCGGAGCGGGGATCCGGTTCAGGAGGGAGGGGGGCAAGGGGCCCGAGACCAGCATTGCCCCGAACGGGGGGAAGGTCAGTCGACCTTAAGAATCAAACCCAGTCGGGAAGGAGGGGATCAGGCCGCTGGATCGAGGCTGGTGGTCTCCGTGACGACCCGATCAATGAGGCCGTATTCAACCGCTTCCGCTGGAGAAAGGAAGTGGTCGCGGTCGGTGTCTTCGGCGATTTTGTCGAGGGGCTGGCCGGTGTGTTCAGCCAGCAGGCCGTTGAGGGTGTCCTTGAGATACAGAATTTCCTTGGCCTGGATTTCAATGTCCACGGCCTGGCCCTGGGCGCCGCCAAGGGGTTGGTGAATCATGATCCGGGCGTTGGGCAGGGCCAGCCGCTTCCCCTTGGTGCCGCCCGACAGCAGGAAGGCGCCCATCGAGGCGGCCAGGCCGTAGCAGATGGTCACCACGTCGGGGGCCACCTGCTGCATGGTGTCGTAGATCGCCAGCCCTGCCGTCACCGAGCCGCCGGGTGAATTGATGTAGATCTGAATGTCCTTCTCGGGATCTTCGGCTTCGAGAAACAGCAGCTGGGCCACCAGGGCATCGGCCACGGTGTCGTCGATGCCGGTGCCCAGAAAGATGATCCGCTCCCGCAGCAGCCGGGAATAGATATCAAAGGCCCGGTCGCCCTTGCCGGACTGCTCCACCACCGTGGGCAGCACCCCGGGTGCCGCCACGGGTGTGCCGGTAGCGGTGGCCTGGGGACGGCTGCCCGGCCAGCGGCTATGCACCGGATGGGTGCGCAGGGCCGTGGGTTCGGGCATCAGCAGGTGGGCGTTCAACACGCGCGGCTGGAGGGGTGGCCAACCAATCTATGGGGGCCGGGCTCAGGCCTGGGCCCCCTCGGCCGCGTCGGCCGCAGCCTTTTCGGTGATGGTGCTGTTGGCCTCGAGCCAATCCAGCAGCTTCTCCTGCAGCAGGTCGTCGGCCACCACCTGGCGCACCCGCTGGGGATCGATGGTGCCCTGCTGGCTGAGGCCGCGGCTCACCTCGGTGATCTTGGCCTCCAGGTCGGCGGCGGCCACCTCGATCGCCTCGGCTTTGGCCAGGGCCTGCAGGGCCAGATTGCGGCGCAGGCGCTGTTCGGCTTCCGGACGGGAGGTGTCCATCAGCGAGCGCACCAGATCCGGGGTGAACAGCTTCTTCACGTCCATGCCCTGTTGGGCAATCTGCCCGGCGGTCTGCTCCACCAGGTTGCGCACCTCCTGCTGGATCAGGGTTTCGGGCAGCTCCACCTCCAGTTGGGCCACCAGGGCCTCCAGCAGCGCATCGTGGCGGGCTGCTTTGCCGCGGCGTTCGGCGTCATCCTTCAGCCGGGTCTCCAGCTCCTCGCGCAATTCGGCCAGGGTCTGTTTGTCGCTGGCCTGCTGGGCGAAGGCATCGTCCAGGGCCGGCAGCTCCCTGGTCTTGAGGCTCTTGAGGGTGATTTCAAACCGGGCTGGCCGGCCGGCGGCGTCCTCCTGGGGATAGCTCTCGGGGAACTGGCAGTCGATCGTCCGGCTCTCCTCCACGGCCATGCCGATCACCCCCTCCACGAAGCCGGGGATCATGCGGCCCTCCTCCAGCTCCACCTCCATGGCATCGCCGCTGCCACCGCTGATCGGCTCATCGCTGTCGGCGTACACACCGCTGAAGCTCAACACCGCCATGTCCCCTTCTGCGGCGGTCCGTCCTTCGACCGGCACCAGCGCCGCCAGCTGCTTGCGCGACTGTTCGATCAGCTCGTCCACCCGGGCTGGATCGAAGCTCACCGGCTCCGCCTCCGCCTGGAGCCCCTTGGTCTGCTTGAGGCTGGGGGAGGGCTCGACGTCCAGCTCCAGCGTGATGGTGAGGTCGCTGCCGGGCTGGAAGCGCTCCAGCACCACCTCAAAACCCTCGCTCAGTTCCGGGCGGCTGATGGCGGCCACGGTCTCGATCTCCAGGGCCTCTCGGAAGGCCACATCCACCAGGTCTTCCAGGGCGGTCGCGCGAATCCGCAGGGCACCGATCTGTTGCATCAGCACCGGCCGCGGCACCTTGCCCTTGCGAAATCCGGGCAACTTGATGCTGCGGCTGAGCTTCTCCACCGCAGCCTCATAGCAGGCCTGGCTGCGGCTGCCGGGGATGGCGACCTCCAGGGCAACGCGGCTGCCGGGCTGGGGGCTGGTCTTGACCTGTACGGCCTGGGGGGACTGGGCCGATGTGGTGGCTGGACTCATGGGAAGACTCTGCAGCCCGCCATCTTAAGAAAGGGCTCACTCCCGAGTGCTGTGGCGGTATTGTGGTTGTTATCAAGGCGAACGAAAGGCATTGCCTGCCCGTCCGCACGGGCTGCGTTTAACAAATTCCCTTTCAGTAGCCACCTCGTTCCCAGCCCAGCCAATCTCCCGTTCCAGGCCTTCCCTGCCCAGGCGATTTCAACCTCTGCAGCACTCCTCCTCAGCAACACGGTCCAGAACAACACTGTCTAGAGCAACACTGTCCAGAACAACACCGTCCATAGCTCGAGGGGATCGGCTCCAGAGGGGCCTGAATCCAGGCTCCAAGCGTTCACCACCGAGAGCTCAACCAACGTTCAATCCGATTTCTGGC
>JAGYNF010000102.1 GCA_018400215.1 Cyanobium sp. M55B138
CCTCGGCTTCCTCACCCACGATCGCCGGCCAGAAACAGGGCCCCGGCGTACACCACATGGTCCAACTCGTCCACCCACACCAATTCGGCCCGGGTGGTGATCATCTCGCCGATGTTGGGATGGTGCAGGTGGAGGCGGCCGATGAACGGTTTGGCTTCAACGTGGAAGTCAACCTGAATGCAGATGCCGATGGCGGGAACAATGTGCCTGGGTTCCCGGCGAGGAAGGTCCATCGAGGTGCTTCGCCCCAGCGCGGCCATTGTGACGCACCTTCTTGTACCCAGCCGTTCGCTGCGTTGGCCAGGTTCAACCGGCGGCTCGTGTTACTTGCGGCGTTGCTGCTGCAGATGCTGCTGGCGGCCGGCCCGGCCTGGGCGCAGGCGCAGCCGGCCTGGGTCAGCCTGGATGGCCAGCGGGTGATGGAGATCCGAGTGGCCACGGGCGCCCAGTCGCCCGCCGATCTGGCCGGGCGGATCAGTGCTGAACTCAAGCGGCTGGCCCAGGACCCCACCATGGCACCCGAGCAGCTGGTGGTGGAGCCCAATCCGCCCTATTGGATGGTCGCCCAGCGCCTGGCCGACGGCAGGACCGTTCCCCGCCTGGCGGTGGATGAACGGGCCGCCAGCAGTTTTGGGCTCTCCCAGCAGCTGTTGGCCGAGCAGTACCGCGATCAGCTGCAGGCTGCCATCCGCCAATACCGCAGCCGCTACAGCCTCCAGGCCTGGCTGCGCGGCACGGCCCTGGCCCTGTTGGTGCTGCTGGTCTACCTGGTGTGGCTGCGCTACCAGCAGCGGCTGCACCGGCGCCTGCGGCAGCGCCTGATCCGCCGCCCCCCGGGGCTGCGCATGGGCAGCTACGACCTGGTGGATCGAACCCAGCTGCGCGAGGGCCTGGTGCTGGGCCTGGCGGTGCTGCACTGGGGCCTGATGCTGCTGGGCAGCTACCTGCTCATCCCCTTGCTGCTGGGCCTGTTCCCGCCCACCCAGGTGGTTGCCGCCGGGCTGCGTGGTCAGATTCTGGCCCTGGTCAATCTCACGGGCCGCAGCCTGCTGGAGGCCATCCCGGGGCTGCTCACGATGGCGCTGATCCTCACGGCCACGGTGCTGCTGGTGCGGGTGAGCAATGCCTGGTTCCGGGCCCTGGGCCAGGGCCGGGTGCGGCTGCCTGGCTTTTACCCGGAGTGGGCCAGCCCCACCAGCCGCATCGTGGCCCTGTTCTTGCTGGTGGTGGGGGTCGTGGTTGCCTTCCCCTACATCCCCGGCTCTGGCAACCGCACCTTCCAGGGGGCCGGTTTGTTTGTGGGGGTGTTGGCGGCCCTGGGCTCCAGTGCGGTGGCCACCAATGTGATCAGTGGGGTGATGTTGATCTACACCCGCTGTTTCCAGCAGGGGGATTGGGTGGAGATCAATGGTGTGCTGGGCTTCGTTCAGGACCGGGCCCTGCTGGTCACCCGCATCCAGACCCCCCGCCACGAGCTCGTGAGCATTCCCAATGCCACGGTGATCGGTGCTTCGATTCTCAATTACAGCTCCGGCCAGCGGGAACTGAACCAACCGGTCGAGCTGGCCGTGACCGTCACGATTGGCTATGACGTGCCTTGGCGCCAGGTGCACGCCTTGTTGAAGCGAGCCGCCGCCAGCGTCGCCGGCATCGGCGAGTTCCCCGAGCCATTTGTGCTGCAGACCGCGCTGAACGACTTCCACATCAGCTATGAGCTCACGGCCGCGGTGCAGGATGTGACCCGATACCGACAAACCCACTCGGATCTGTTGGCGGCCATTCAGGATGCCTTTGCCGAAGCCGGGTTGGAAATCCTCTCGCCGGCCTACACCGCCATGCGCAACGGCAATGGCAGCACGGTGCCCCGCATCCCCCAGCCATGACAGCAAGCCCCCCTCTGGCGCCCCAGGTGCTGGTGATCGCCGCCAGCAACGGCCACAACCTGCGGCTGGCTGAGCGCTTTGCAGCGGAGGCCCGCCGGCGGGGCCAAAGCGCGGCCGTGCTCGATCTCACCACCCTGGCGCTGCCCCTGTTCAGCCCCCAGGCCCAGGCCGCCGACCATCCCGCCGCGGTGGCGGCGCTGAATGGGCAGCTGGGCGCCGCCCCCCGTTGGGTGATCTGTGCGCCGGAATACAACGGCTCGATTCCTCCGGTGCTCACCAGCGCCATCGCCTGGCTGTCGGTGCAGGGGGATGACTTCCGCGAGCTGTTCAACGGCCGGCCCATCGCCATCGCCACCCATTCCGGCGGCGGTGGCCACACGGTGTTGGCGGCCCTGCGCCTGCAGCTGGCCCACCTGGGCGCCGTGGTGGTGGGCCGCCAGTTGGTGAGCAATGCCAGCGCCCCCGCCAAGGACAGCAGCATCGAGGATTTGATCCTGCGCCTGATCAGGCTGCCTGCGCCATGCAGCTGACCCCCGTCCCGGCCCTGGTGTTTCGCCCCGCCGCCGAGCGCTTCCACAGCCAGCTCGACTGGCTCGACAGCTGGCACAGCTTTTCTTTCGCCAGCCATCAAGACCCCGCCTGGATGGGTTTTGGGCCCCTGCGGGTGATCAACGACGACACCATCGCTGCCGGCCGGGGCTTTGGCATGCATCCCCACCACGACGTGGAGATCGTGACGGTGATGGTGGAGGGCCAGCTCAACCACCGCGACTCCCTGGGCCACGCCGAGGTGCTGCGGGCCGGCGAGGTGCAGCGCATGAGTGCCGGCACCGGCGTGGTGCACAGCGAGATCAACGCGGGCGAGCAGCCCTGCCGGCTGTTGCAGATCTGGATTGAACCCAGCAGCGCTGGCATCGCCCCGGCCTATGGCCAGAAACCCTTCGTGCTGGGGGCGGGCTGGACCCTGCTGCTCGATCCCGACCAGCGCGACGCCGCCATGGCGATCCACCGGCCGGTGCGGCTGTGGCGGGCCCAGCCCGCCGCCGGCCAGCAACTGCCGCTGGCCTTGGCGCCCGGCAGCCAGGGTTGGATTCAGCTGATCTGCGGTGGCGGCATGGTTTCAAGCGGGGCTGGGCCGGTGCGGGCGCTGCAGCGGGGCGACGGCCTCGGCTTTGCGGCCGGGGCCCTGGCGGGCTTTGAAGCCGGGCCCGATGGCGCCGATCTGTTGGTGTTTGAGCTGCGTTGAATGCTTGTGTGGATGGCAGTAGCTCAGGGAACCCATGGCTGATTTCCCCGCTGGGACGAATCCCACGATCACCCCATCGCCGCCCCAGCTGGCGATGCTGCAGCCCCCCCGCGGCTACCTCACCCTGGCCTGGCTGGGTTTGGTGGCCAATGCCCTGGTATTGCCGCTGATGTTGGCTGTGATCCTGCTGGAGCCCACCTGGCAGACCGCCCACATCGCCGTGGGGGCCGGGGCCGTGCTGCCCACAGCGGCGGTGGGGATCGTGGCCTGCATTGCCCTGCTCAAGTGGCGGGCCTGGGGGCAGATCCTGGCGATCGTGGCCCTCTCGATGGGCCTGGCGGTGGGACTGCCCTACGGCATCGTGCGATTGGTGCTGCTCACGGAGGGCCGTGGCGTGACGGCCGTGGTGTCTGGGCTGCTCTGGGCGGCCACCACGGCGGCACTGGTCTACTGGTGCCGCCCGTGTATCCGCCGCTACCTGATCTGAGGGGTGGCCGTCGGGGTTCTTTTGTAGCAACCGATACCAGGAATGGCTTGGCCGACGTCTTGGATGCGTGCCTAGACCCGTGACCAAACCATGCCCAGCCCCCAGCGCTTCGCTGCCCTTCAGCAGATCCAGCGGCGCCGTGCTGTGGCCACCGTTGCGGCGGCCCCCTTTGAGGAGATCTGGGCCTGTGACGTGTTCACCCTCGACAAGATGAAGGAGGCCCTGCCCGGCCGGGTGTTCAAGTCGGTGCAGCGCACGATCCAGACCGGCGGCAAGCTCGATCTCTCGGTGGCCAACCGGGTGGCCGAGGCGATGCGGGCCTGGGCGACAGGCCGCGGCGCCCACTACTACGCCCACGTCTTCTACCCGCTCACCAATTCCACCGCAGAAAAACACGATGGCTTCATCTCCCCCAAGGCTGATGGCCGGGTGATCTCCGAATTCACCGGCAAGCTGCTGGTGCAGGGCGAACCCGATGGCTCCTCTTTCCCCAACGGTGGCATCCGTTCCACCTTTGAGGCCCGCGGTTACACCGCCTGGGACATCACCAGCCCGGCCTACCTGATGGAGACGGCCAATGGCGTCACCCTCTGCATTCCCACGGTGTTCGTGTCCTGGACCGGGGAGGCCCTCGACAAGAAGACGCCCCTGCTGCGCTCGATCGCGGCGATGAATCGCCAGGCCCAACGGCTGCTGCGGCTGCTGGGGTCAGACGCGGTGGCGCCGGTGAATTCCACCTGTGGTGCCGAACAGGAGTACTTCCTGGTGGATTCGGCCTTCATCGCCCTGCGGCCCGACCTGCAATTGGCTGGCCGCACCCTGTTCGGCCGGCCGTCGCCGAAGGGGCAGCAGTTCGACGACCACTACTTCGGTGCGATCCCGGAGCGGGTGCAGGTGTTCATGCAGGACGTGGAGCGCCAGCTCTACAAGCTCGGGGTGCCGGCCAAGACCCGCCACAACGAGGTGGCTCCAGGCCAGTTTGAGATCGCCCCGTTCTTCGAGGCGGCCAACGTGGCCACCGACCACCAGCAGCTCACGATGACGGTGCTGCGCAACACCGCCAAGAAGCATGGCTTCACCTGCCTGCTGCATGAGAAGCCCTTTGCCGGCATCAATGGCAGCGGCAAGCACGTGAACTGGTCGATCGGCAATGCCAGCCACGGCAACCTGCTCGATCCCGGCACCACCCCCCACGACAATCTGCAGTTTCTGCTGTTTTGCGCCGCGGTGATCCGGGGGGTGCATGCCTTCGGTCCGCTGCTGCGCTCGGTGGTCGCCACGGCGGGCAACGACCACCGCCTCGGCGCCAACGAGGCCCCTCCGGCGATCATCTCGCTGTATCTGGGCAGCCAGCTCGAGGACGTGTTCAACCAGATCCGCGAGGGTCGCCCCCAGGGATCGACCAGCGGCGGTGTGATGCAGTTGGGTGTCGACAGCCTGCCGGAGTTCGCCAAGGACCCGGGCGATCGCAACCGCACCTCCCCCTTCGCCTTCACTGGCAATCGCTTTGAGTTCCGTGCCGTGGGCTCCAACCAGTCGGTGGCGGGTCCGCTGGTGGCCCTCAACACGATTCTGGCCGACTCCCTGGAGTGGATAGCCAGCCAGCTGGAGTCGCAGCTGGCCGCTGGCGCCCGCCTGGGAGATGGGGCCTTTGTGGTGCTGCAGCAGGTGATGCGCGACCACGGCGCCGTGGTGTTCGGCGGGGATGGCTACTCCCAGGAGTGGCACCGCCAGGCGGTGGAGGAGCGCGGCCTGGAGAACCTGCGCACCAGTGCCGATGCCCTGCCGGTGCTGCAGCGCCAGGAGGTGCGCGAGCTGTTCAGCCGCCATGGCGTGCTGAGCCCGGTGGAGCTGGAGAGCCGCTTTGCGGTCTACGGCGAGCAGTATGTGCTGGCCATCGAGGTGGAGGCGCGCCTGGCGCTGCAGATGGCCCGCACCCAGGTGTATCCGGCGGCGGTGCGCTACCTCTCCGAGCTGGGCCAGGCCCTGCAAGAGCAGCAGGCCATGGGTCTGCAGCCCAGGCTGGCGGTGCGCAACCAGCTGGCGGTGTTGCTCAGCCAGCTCAACGACGGCTGCGATGCCCTGGAGCAGGCCCTGGCCGAGCCGCCCCACGACGGCACCGAAGCCCATCTGCACCACTGTGCCGACACCCTGCTGCCGCTGATGCTCCAGCTGCGGGACGCGGTGGATGGGCTCGAAGCCCTGGTGGACGACGCCATCTGGCCCCTGCCCACCTTCGCCGAGATGCTGTTTGCGCGCTGACCGCCCGATGCGGGAGGATGTGGCGAATGTGACAGTCAGGATCTGTCACACCCACGATGATGGGAGTGTTGTTTAGCGGCTTGAGCAATGGTCCCCGTTCGGCCCCCCCAGTCCCACCTCCCCTACGAACGCCTCTACCGGTTGGTGGATGGTCAGGGCGCCCCCCATCCGGTGCTCGACGACCTCTACGACTCCCTCGATTCGGCCTGGGCCGAGGCGATGGGGTGGTGGCAGGACCAATTTGGGCCGGCCCAGG
>JAGYNF010000103.1 GCA_018400215.1 Cyanobium sp. M55B138
GGAGGCCGCTGAGGCGATTCGCACGATGGTGGTGCGCGGGGCGCCGCTGATCGGCGTGACCGGGGCCTATGGGTTGATGCTCGCCCTGCAGGTGGATCCGAGCGATGCCTCCCTGGCGGCGGCGTTTGAGCAGCTCAACGCCACCCGGCCCACGGCGATCAACCTGCGCTGGGCCTTGGAGCGGGTGCGGGCCAAGGTGCAGCAGCTGCCACCGGAGCAGAGGGCCAAGGCGGCCAAGGCCGAGGCGGCGCTGATTGCTGAGGAAGACGTGGCGATGTGCGAAGCCATTGGCGCGCACGGCTTAGCCATCTTCCAGCAGCTGGCGGCCCGCAAGTCCGGTGCACCGCTCAATGTGCTCACCCACTGCAATGCCGGTTGGTTGGCGACCGTCGACTGGGGCACGGCCCTGGCGCCCATCTACAAGGCCCACCGCGCCGGGCTCGACATCCACGTGTGGGTGGACGAGACCCGCCCCCGCAACCAGGGCGCCAGCCTCACGGCCTTTGAGCTGGGCAAGGAGGGCGTGCCCCATACGGTGATCGTCGATAACGCCGGCGGTCACCTGATGCAGCACGGCCAGGTGGATGCGGTGATCGTGGGCACAGACCGCACCACGCGCCGCGGCGACGTGTGCAACAAGATCGGCACCTACCTCAAGGCCCTGGCCGCCCACGACAACGGCGTGCCCTTTTACGTGGCCCTGCCCGCCTCCACCATCGACTGGACGATCGATGACGGCGTGGCCGAGATCCCGATCGAGGCCCGCAACGCCGAGGAGGTGACCCAGATTCAGGGTCGCATCAGCACCGGCTCCGCCGCCGGGGAGATCGCCCAGGTGCAGCTCAGCCCCGATGGCAGCCCTGGCTTCAACCCGGCCTTCGATGTGACGCCGGCCCGCTTGGTGACAGGCCTGATCACCGAGCGGGGTGTGGCGGCCGCTAGTGAGGCCGGGCTGCGGGGGCTGTACGGCCGTGGCTGAGTTGGCCACCGAAGGGCAGGCCCGCCAGCAGCTGCTGGCGGCCACGCGGCGCCTGAGCAGTGCCGGGCTCAATTCCGGTACCGCCGGCAATCTCTCGGTTCGGATCGAGGGCGGCCTGTTGATCACCCCCAGCTCCGTTTCCCCCGAGCAGATGGGCCCTGCGGATCTGGTGGCGATCGATCACCAGGGTCAACCCCTGGTCGGCCGGGCGACGGCGCCTGGTCGCAGCCCATCCTCCGAGTGGCGCCTGCATGCCGATCTGCTGCGCCAGCGGCCGGAGATCCAGGCCGTGGTGCACTGCCACTCGATCCACGCCACGGCGTTGGCCTGCCACGGCCGCGGCATCCCGCCTTTCCACTACATGGTGGTGCAGGCCGGCGGCCCCGATATCCGCTGCGGCGGCTACGCCACCTTCGGCAGCCAGGCGCTCTCGGATCTGGCGAGCCAGGCCCTGGAGCATCGCCAGGCGTGTCTGCTGGCCCACCACGGCCAGCTCACCCTCGGCGCCACGCTGGCGCAGGCCTTGGCCCTGGCGATTGAGGTGGAAACCCTGGCGCAGATGTATCTGGCGGCGCTGCAGTTGGGTGAGCCGCCGCTCCTGAGCGAAGCCGAAATGGGGCAGGTGGCCGAGCAGATGCGGCTGCGCCACTACGGCGCCGCTGCCCTCACGCCGCCCGGCCCTGGGGCTGGGGTGGATGGTCAAGCCAACGCCGCAGCCGGGCCGGCGTGAGGCCGCGAATCCACTCGCCCAGCACGGGCACGATGCGGCGATCGATTGGACCAGCCAGGCCCAATCCGTCGTAGAGGCCCACCATGATCAGCGCACCTGGAATGGAGCCGCAGAGGATGTCGGTGAGCCAGTGGGCTCCGCTCATCAGCCGCGGCAGCGTGAACAGCACGGCGCCGCCAGCGCCCGCCCAGCGGGCCCAGGGTTGCAGGAAGCGCCAGCCGTAGAGGGTGAGGGTGAACAGCACCAGGCCGTGGTCGCCTGGGTAGCTGCCTCGGGAGGCATCCTTGGTGCGGATCCAGTTCACCAGTTGGGTGAGTCGTTGGCTGCCGTCGATCTGGAGGGTGGGACTCTCCCGCCGCAGCTCCAGGTATTGATGGATCAGGCCCTGGGCCAGCAGGCCCAGCAGGGCGCCAATCAGGGCCCGCACCAGCAGGTTTGGCCAGGCGGGGGGTGTGCTGGAGCGGCCAGAGAATAGGAAGACGCCCGTCATCCCCAGGCCCGCCACCAGGTCAAACAGGCGGTTGTTGCTCACCGCCCACAGGCCATCCCAGAGGGGATGGAGCCCCAGGCTGGCGTTGGTCACCTTGAAAAACCAGTGGTCCAGCCCATCCCAGAGGGGCCGGATGGGACCAGCCAGCCAGGAGGCCAGCAGCAACACGCCGAAGGCCACGCTGCACCAGCCCAACAGGATGGGCCGATTCCTGATGCGCCGCAGGTGCAAGGGCTTCATGCCGGCGATGTTTCGTGGTTAACCCATGGTTAAGGCATGGGTCCCCGATGGCAAGGCGCCGCACCCGTTGTGATCAGGTGGTGCCGCCCTGGCGGACCAGCCCCAGGCCAAACAGCAGTGAGGCCAGGGTGAGGGCCAGGGCCAGGGCGGTCCACAGTGGCAGCCCCATGGCCTGCAGGGCGATGGGCGCAAAGGCCGTCACCAGCCCCCCGCCCAGAAAGGGCTCGAACACCAGCTGCTTGAACGAGAAGGCCTCCAGCACGGGGCTGCGGCCGTAGGGGTCGGCCATGCGCAGCAGCAGCAGGCCGGTGGCCGTCACCCCCGTGCCCTGGCCGAAGTCGGCAATGGCCCGCTCAAACCAGGCATCGGGAAACAGCCGTGGCGCAAGCCAGAGGAAGGCGGCCACGTTCCAGGCCAGACCCGCCAGGGCGAGCACCAGCAGGGGGATCCAGGCCTCCGCCAGCAGGTTCAGGTTGAGGCTGGCCATGGCGGCCGTGATCAACACGTCCATGGCCAGCGAACCGATGCTCTGCTGCTGCCGCACCGATGCCAGCTGGGGGTGCCCCTGCCATTGCAGCAGTTGCTGCACCAGCAGGCCTCCCACCATGGCTAGGGGAAAGACGGGCACGGCTTCCAGCAGGCGTCCGCCCGCCTCGCCTCCGACCCCGGTGGCCAGCAGGATCAGGGCGTGTTTGAGCAGGACGCCCACCCCCACCGCTCCGCCGATCAGGGCCAGGTTGAGGGTGAGGGAATCGAGGGTGGGGGAGTGGCTGACCTCGCGCTCGCCAGCATCGGCCTGGATCGGCTGGATGGTTGTGCTGGCTGAAGCGGTGCCGGCCTGCGGCAGCAACCACCGCTTGCGCCGCCCGATCACCACCAGGCTGCTGCCGATCAGCACCGCGGCCAACACCCCCATGGTGGCCATGGCCAGGCCGAGGGCCTCGCCGCTGGCCAGCCCCAGGCTCTCGAAGGTGGGGCCCATCCCCGCCGCCGTGCCATGGCCCCCTTCAAAGCCCACCTCGATCAGACAAGCCATCAGCGGGTTCACGCCCAGCAGGGGGCGCAGCACCAGCCAGACCACCAGCCCTCCCACCAGGTACTGGCCAAAGCCCAGCACCAGGCCGAAGGCGGTCTGGCTGGCTGCCCGCTGCCACAGCACCGATCGGCTGGGCAGGGCCCGGCCCAGGAAGAGCGTGGCGAACACCACGCTGATCAACACGCCGGGGATCTGTCCCCAGACCGTGTACACCTGCTCCGGGAAAATCTTCCAAGGGCTGAAGGGTCCGATCAGCAGGCCCAGCAGCCCGGCCACCAGGGCTTCCGGCAGGCCCAGCCGTCGCAACCAGCGCAGCCGCTGGCGCAGGGCCGTGGCCAACAACAGCAACAGGCTGAGGGCCACGAAGGCGATCAGCACGTCGAACACCTTCATGGCCCGTTCTTTGGCATGGGCTTGGTCTCTGGCATGGGGGCTAGGTCTGGGTGCGGGAGAGCACCAGGGCGAGTGTGATCCAGAGCGCCGTCAGGGCGAAGCACAGCTCGCACCAGATCGGCAGCCCCCAGTTGTGCACCGCCATGGGGGCGGCCACGGTGACCACCCCGCCGGCCAGCACCGGTTGCAGCAGCAGCTGTTTGATCGAAAAGGCCGGCAGGGCGCCACTGCGGTTGTCCGGATCGGCCATGCCGAGCAGCAGCAGGCCGCTGGCGGCCACCCCGGTGGCCTGGCCGAATTCCGTCACGGCCCGCTCAAACCAGTCGATGGGCAGCACCCGGCGCGCCAGCACCAGCACCACCAGCAGATTCCAGCCCAGCCCAGCTATGGCCAGCACGCTCAGGGGCAGCCAGTGGTGGGCGAGCTGGGGCAGGTCCAGACCTGCCATCGCCGCGGCGATCAACAGGTCGGTGGCCAGGCCGCCGATGCGTCCCTGCAGGCGCGGACAGACCAGGGCGCTGTTGCCGCTGCGCTCGATCCCCAGCCGCACCAGCAGGGAGCCCGCCAGGGCCAGGGGATAGACGGGCAGGGCATCGATGATGGTGCGCCAGATGCCGTGGAGCGACGTGGCGGCCTCCACCATGGCGGCCTGCATCAGCACCCCAAGCCCCACGGCCAGCCCCACCAGGGCCAGGTTCAGCAGCCAGGACTGCCCATCGGCTGGCGGCTGTTCGCCGCTGGCATCCGGCAGGGGGCAGCTGGGCTGGTGGGCCAGGGGGGCCGGCAGGAGCGCTGGTGTGAGCTCTGGCGGGGCCGCGCCGGCGGCGGGTTCCGGCAGTTGCACGAGCAGCCAGCCAAAGCGTTGCCCCATCACCACCAGCACGCCACCCAGCACCGTGGAGCTCAGCAGGCCCACGGTGGCCATGGCCAGGCCCAGGTCACTGCCCTCGGCAAAGCCCAGCCCCGCATAGATCGGTCCCATCACCGCCGCGCTGCCGTGCCCCCCCTCGAAGCCCACCTCAATCAGGCAGGCCATCAGCGGGTCGACCCCCAGCCAGGGCCCCAGCACCAGCAGCACCGCCAGGGCCCCCACCAGGTACTGGCCGAATCCCAGGGTCAGGCCGAGCAGGGTCTGGGCGGCGGCGGGGCGCCAGAGCAGGCGCAGGTTCGGCAGGGGCCGCCCCAGCATCAGGGTGCCGAATACCAGCGTGAGCAGCACCATCGGCAGCTGGGCCCAGAGGGCCTCGATCGGCTCCGGCATCAGCGGCCAGGGCCCGTGGGGGCCCACCAACATCCCCAGCAGCCCGGCCAGCACGGCAGCCGGCAGCCCCAGCCGTTGCAGCCCCAGGGCAGGACCGATTGCCCGTCCCAGCGCCAATAACAATCCCAGGGCCGCAAAGGCGGTGGTAACCAGGCCGAACCCAGGCAGGAGCGTCACGGTTGTGGTAGTCCAAAGTGGCGGCGGAAGAACGCCTCGGTGGCTTCCAGCACCTGGATCTGCACGCTGCCGTTGCGGAAGCCATGGCCCTCGCCGGCGAAGTGGTGCACCTCCACCGGGATGCCGTTGGCCGCCAGGGCTGCCGCCATGCGGTCGGTCTGCTCCGGGGGCACCACGGTGTCCTCCAGGCCCTGGAACAGGATCACCGGGCAGCGAATCCGGCCGGCATGCAGCAACGGGGAGCGGGCCGCGTAGCTGGCGGCGGCCTCGGGCCAGGGGCCGATCAGGCCATCGAGATAGCGGGCTTCGAAGCGGTGGTCATGGCTGGCCAGGGCGGCCGGATCACACACGGCATAGCGGCAGGCCGCGGCGCTGAACGCCTCGGTGAAGCAGAGGGCTGCCAGGGCCGTGAAGCCGCCGGCGCTGCCGCCCTCGATGGCGATCCGCTGCGGGCTGGCCCGGCCCGCCGCCACCAGGGCCCCGGCCGCGGCGGCGCAGTCGGCCACATCCGCCACGCCCCATTGGCCCTGCAGCCGTTGCCGGTAGGCCCGGCCGAAGCCGGTGGAGCCGCCGTAGTTCACATCCACCACCCCCCAGCCGCGGCTGGTCCAGAACTGAATCGCCAGCTGCAGCCCCCGCCGGGCCATGCCCGTGGGGCCGCTGTGGCCCTTCACCAGCAGGGGGCTGGTGGGCTTGGCGCCGCCCAGGGGTGGGTGGTACCAGGCGTGGGTGGGGGCGCCGCCGTGGCCCGCGAACCAGAGCGGCTCCGGCCGACTGATCGCCGCCAGC
>JAGYNF010000104.1 GCA_018400215.1 Cyanobium sp. M55B138
GGCGACAGGACGCAGCCCATGGCGGCGCAGGGCCTGGTGGGTGGCCGCCAGGCCGTCTTCGCCGAAGGCATCGTCCTGGTAGAGCACGGCGATGCGGTGGCGGGCATCGCGCACCAGATCGTCAACGATCCGGTCGATCTCGGCCTGGTAGCTGGCCCGCAGGTTGAACACCGTGGGCCGCAGGGGTTGGCGCAGCACCTGGGCGCCGGTGAGGGGAGCCACGAAGGGGATGCGCTCGCGCTCCACCAGCGGCAGCACCACCTTGCTGGTGGGGGTGCCCACATAGCCGAACAGGGCCAGCACCCGGTCCTGCTCCAGCAGTTGCTGGGTGTTGCGCAGGGTGAGCTCGGGTTCGTAACGATCATCGCGACTCACCAGCCGCACCGGCCGGCCGTAGATGCCGCCGCGGCGGTTCACCTCGGCGAACCAGGCCTCCGCCCCTTCCCGATACTCCTGGCCCAACTGGGCTGAGGGGCCGGAGAATGGGGCTGACTGGCCCAGCAACAGGGCATCGCCCCCCGGATCCCCTGGACTGATCGGGCTGGTGAGCGGCTGGCCGGGGGCCGGCGGCCGGCTCAGGCCCAGCAGCAGCGGCAGGGGGAGCAGCAGGCCTGCACTGACCAACAGGGCCCGTGTTCCTAAGGTCAGGCCTTCAGGTATGGAGCCCATGGCCCCGCGCAAGGAGCCCTTGGCACCGCGCAAACAGAAGCGCTGGAACATTCTGGCCATCGCCTCTGTGGTGCTGGCCTCCATTCTGGCAGTGATGGGCCTGGCCCACATCGATGTGGTGCCGATGCGCAGCCGGGATTCCCTGCGGCTCAGTTCCGCCCCCCGGGCCCTCACCACCGACACCAGCCAGTTGCTTGCCGGTGGCTGGACCTCCCTGCGGGGCGAGCGGCTCAGCGCGTTGGAGACGGCTGTGGATCAGCAGGCCCTCGAGCAGGCCACCCACCTCCTGCAGGTGGGTGTCTATGTCAACAACACCTACGACCTCGATCTCAGCGTTCCGAGTTTTTCCTCCAATGGCTATGTGTGGCTGCGCTGGGATGGGGCGCTGCAGGAGTACCTCGAGGCCAGTGATACCACCATCGATCAGCGCATCATCCTGCTGAATGGGTTGGTTTCCGATGCCGATCCCGTGCTGAACCCCCTTTCGGATGCACCAGAACAGATGGCCGATGGCAGTTATTACCAGTTGTTTGGCTATATCGGTCGCTTTTATATCGACCATGCGAGTTTCCGCCACTATCCCTTCACCACAGTGAGTTTGCCGCTGGTGCTGGAGGCCGACGATGTGGATGGGGGCCTCGACTATGCCAACCTACGGCTCCAGCCTGATTTGCAGAACAGCGGCATGGGGCTCTATGCCGGCATTATCGGCTGGCTCAACCGGGGCTGGTCGATTGCGGAATACCGCCACCACTACGCCACCAATTTCGGCCTGGGGGGGCCGGAAAACGACTACAGCCAGGTGGTGTTTGACACGTCCTATGGCACCTCGGCCTGGGCGGCCTTCTGGCGCCTGCTGCTGCCCCTGGCGGTGTTGATGGCGATGGTGCTGCTGGTGTTCAAGGTGCGCCCCGATGAACAGGACGCCCGCGCCAGCATTCCGGTCACGGTGCTGCTCACCCTGGTGTTCCTGCAGCAGACCTACCGGGCCGAACTGCCCCAGCTTCCCTTCCTCACCTTCCTCGACCAGGTGTATGTAGTGGCCTATGTGGTCACCTTGGTGGCCTTTGTGCTGGTGATCTGGATCGGTCGTCGCTATGCCGAGCTGGAGGAGATGCCCCAGGGTCCTGAGCGTGAGCAGCTGGGCCGGCGTCTCTACCGCCTCGATGAGCTCTGGCCGCTGGCGGTGATGGTCTTTAGTTCGCTCAGTATCTTGGTGTGCTGGCTGACACTGCCCACCGCGACCTGAGCTCAGGCGGCGGCGCCGAGGGGGTTCAGGCGGGCCAGCATGTCGCCGGCCAATTTGCGCGGGGAGAAGGTGCGGCGCAGCAACCCGGCGAGGGCCCGCAGATCGTTGGTGTGCAGGTGGTCGTCCTGCACCAGGGTGAGCAGCAGTCGCTGGCGCAGGCTGCTGCCCTGGGGGCCGAGCAGCAACTTCAGGCCCGATCCCATCACCGGAAGCAGGTCTGGACTGCTGCCCTCGCTCTCCACCACCGCCAGCAGGCTCTCCAGCCGCTCGATCCGCAGCCGGCCCTCGCTGTCAAACAGCACCTCCAGCAACTTGTCGCGCATCTCCGCCGTGTCGCCCGCCAGCAGGCGCCGCGCCACGTAGGGATAGGCCACCTGGAGGATGCGGAAGGAGGGGTCGAGCCGCATCGCCAGCCCCTCCTGACTCACCACGGCGCGAATGATCAGGGCAAAGCGGGCCGGCACGCGGAAGGGGTACTCGAACATCAACTCCGAGAAGCGGTCGGTGATCGCCTTGAAGTTGAAGTTGCCCACGTTTTCGCCCAGGGCGCCGCCCAGCACCGCATCGAGGGCGGGGATGATCGGCTCCAGGTCGGTTTTGGGGTTCAGGAACCCCAGCTGCACGAAGTCTGCCGCCAGGGCCCGAAAGTCGCGGTTGATCAGGTGCACCACCGCGCTGGTGAGGGTGAGGCGGTCAGCGTCGCTGATCGAATCCATCATGCCGAAGTCCACGTAGCCGATATGGCCCATGGCGCCGGTGCGGCCCGGCAGGGCGAACAGGTTGCCGGGGTGGGGATCGGCGTGGAAGTAGCCGAATTCGAGCAGCTGACGCAGCCCCGCCACCACACAGGTGCGGATCAGGCTGGCGGGGTCGAGTTGCTGGGCCTCCAGCACCTGGCGCTCCTGCAGTTTGATGCCGTGGATCCAGGTGGTGGTGAGCACCCGCTGGCCACTGAGGTGGCGTTCCACCCCCGGCACGGACACCTCCGGGTGCTGGGCAAACAGGATCGCGAAGCGCTCGGCGTTGTCGGCCTCGCGCCGGTAGTCGATCTCCTCAAACAGGGAGCGGCCGAACTCATCGATGATCTCGGTGAGGCCAAAGCCGAGGTTGAGCGGCAGGAAGGGGGCGGTGAACCGGGCCAGCAGCCGGATCAGCACCAGGTCGCGGCTGAGGATGCGCTCCAGGTTGGGCCGCTGCACCTTCACGGCCACCCAGGGGCCTTCCTGTAGCCGGGCCTTATAAACCTGCCCCAGGCTGGCGGCTGCCACGGGGTAGTCGGGAAAGTCCACGAACAGCTGGTCGGCCGGGGCACCCAGGTCGGCCTCAATCGTGGCCAGGGCCACCGCGTGGGGGAAGGGGGGCAGGTTGTCCTGCAGTTGGGTGAGCTGCTCGAGCCAGTCGCGCCGCACCAGGTCGGGGCGGGTGGAGAGGGCCTGTCCCACCTTGATGAAGCAGGGCCCCAGCTGGCTGAGGGTGCGGAGGATCCGCTGGCCGATCCGCTTCTGCACGGCGGCGTCACTGCTGCTGCCCTGCACGACCAGCACCAGGGCCAGGGTGCCCAACTGCCAGAGCACGGCCGTGAGCCGACTGATCAGCAGCCAGGGGCGCAGCAGCAGCCAGCGCAGGTCGGCGCCGGGTTGGTAGCCATGGGCCGCGGAGGAGAGCCTGGGGGCAGCGGGGGTCGCAGCAGGGGATGGCGCAGCGGTCAAGGGTGTTGCCGGCAGGGGCTGCGGCGAGCTGGGTGACCAGACTCTAGAAACCGCGGCCCGCCTGGGTGATGCGCCCCCTCCTGCCTGCCCTGCTCCACCCCAGCCGCCGCCCCCTGGTGCTGCATTTGCCGGCCCATGGCCGGGGGCGAGGCCTGGCACCGCCCCTGGACCGGTTGCTGCGCCAGCGCCCCGGCAGCTGGGATCTGCCCGAGTTGCCCCAGATCGGCGGCCCCCTGGAGCCGGGGGGCGGGGTGGCCACGGCCCAGCGCCGTTGCGCCGCCCTGCTCGGTGCCGACCACTGCTGGTTTGGCGTCAACGGGGCCAGTGGCCTGCTCCAGGCGGCCCTGCTGGGCCTGGCGCCGCCGGGCAGTCGGGTGTTGCTGCCCCGCAACCTGCACCGCTCCCTGCTGCATGGCTGCGTGCTGGGCCAGTTGCGGCCCGTGCTGTTCGACCTTCCCTTTGATTCGGCCACCGGCCTTTGGCTGCCGCCTGATCGGGCCTGGCTGGAGGCGGTGCTGGGCGAGGCCCTGGCCGGCGGCCCACTGGCCGCCGCGGTGCTGGTGTCGCCCACCTATCAGGGCCTGACGGCCGCGTTGCCGGCGCTGGTGGCGCTGCTGCACCAGGCCGGCCTGCCCGTGCTGGTGGACCAGGCCCATGGCGGCGGTGAGGCCCTGGCCGCCGCGGCCGACCTGGTGGTGTTGTCGTGCCAGAAGGCGGCCGGTGGGCTGGCCCAGAGCGCAGCCCTGCTGGCCCAGGGGCCACGGTTTGATCGGGCCGCCCTGGAGCGCTCCCTGCTCTGGCTGCAGACCTCCAGTCCCAGTGCCCTGCTGTTGGCGTCCGCCGAGGCCTCCCTGCTGGCGGCCATCAGCCGCGAGGGCCAGGCCCGCCGCCGCCAAGCGGAAGGGCTGGCGGCCCGGCTGCGCCAGCGCTGCCACCAGCGGGCGTTGCCATTGGTGGCCAACCAGGATCCGCTGCGGCTGGTGCTGCACACCGCCGCCCTCGGCATCAACGGCCTGGCGGCCGATGCCTGGTTGATGGAGCGGGGGGTGCTGGCCGAGCTGCCCGAGCCGGGCACGCTCACCTTTTGCCTGGGCGAGGTGCCGCCGCGGGGCGTGCTGACCCGCCTGCCCCGGCAGCTGGTGGCCCTGGTGCGCCAGCTGGGCGGCGATCCCCTGCCGCCCTTCCAGCGGCCACCGCTGCCGCGGGTGGGGGAGCCGGAGCTGCCGCTGGGCCAGGCCTGGCGAGGGCCCAGTCGCCCCGTGGCCCTGGCCGAAGCCGCCGGCTGCCTGGCCGCTGAGCCGCTCTGTCCCTATCCGCCCGGCATCCCGCTGCTGATTCCCGGCGAGCGCCTCGATGCCGCCCGGGCGGACTGGCTGGTGGAACAGGCCTGCCGCTGGCCCGGGCAGATCGCTGATACGGTGAGGGTTGTGGCCGATTGAGCCCCGCCGCCGCCGTGCCCGGACCCCCGTCCCCTTACCACTGGGATTTCGTGACGCCCGGCCTGCCGGATGTGGCCTTTGCCGACGCCCCTGGCTTCAGCCCCACGCCGATGGAGCTGCGGGTGATGTTGCTGGCCCATCTGCGGCCCCGGGCGACGTCCCTGGTGTGGGATGTGGGTGGGGGCACCGGCGCCCTGGCCCTGGAGATCGCCCGGCTGATGCCCGGCGGCGCCGTGCACACCCTGGAGCGTGACCCCGACGCCATCGCCCTGCTGGAGCAGAACCGGCAGAGTTTCGGGATTGCCAACCTGCACATCCACGCCGGGGCGGCTCCGGAGGGTTTGGCCCTGCTGCCGCCCCGCCCCGACCGGGTGCTGCTGGAGGTGGGCCGCCCCCTGGGGAACGTGCTGCTGGCGGTGTGGGAGGCCCTGCAGCCGGAAGGACGTCTGGTGATCAGCACCGCCAGCCTGGAGGGCCTGGTGGATGCCACCGATACCCTGGGCCAGCTGGCTGCCCGCGATCTGCAGGTGGTGCAGGCCACGGTGCATCGCATGCAGCGCCGCGGCAGTCAGGCCAAGCTGGCCGCGGCCGAGCCCTTGTTCCTGATCGCTGCCGAACGCCCCTGACCCCGATTCCCCCCCCTGATCCCACTGTTTCACGTTCCAGCTTGACCCCGCTGTTCCGCTCCCGTCAGGCCACCTCCCTGGCCCGTCTGCTCAGCGGCTGGGTGGCTGGCGCCATTGGTTTTGTGGTGGTGTGGCTGGGGGGCTGGTGGTTCACGGCGGCGGTGGGGCTCACGGTGCATCTGGGCCTGCTGGAGTACTTCCGCATGGCCCAGTTCAAGGGCATCCGGCCCGCCACCAAGACCACCCTGGTGGCCGTGCAATTGCTGTTGTTGACCACCCAGGCCGCCAGCCAGGGTGTGGCGGGCGGCACCTGGCTTGCCGGCGATGTGGCGGCGGCGGTGCTGCCCGCGTCGGGC
>JAGYNF010000105.1 GCA_018400215.1 Cyanobium sp. M55B138
TGGCGCCACCGCCCCCACCACCGCCACCCCGTGCCGCCATGGCGCCCCTGCCGCCCCCTGAACCCGCGCGCCACCTGGAGACCACGGCCAGCCTCGAGGCCCGCAAGCTGCGCTTCGAGCTGAATCGGGTGCTGCTGCCGATGGGGGTGGAGGGCAGCTTCGGGGTGATCCGTCACCCGGGGGCCTCCCTGGCGGTGCCGGTGCTGGACGACGGCCGGGTGGTGATCCTGCGGCAATACCGCTTTGCCGTGGCCACCCGGCTGCTGGAGTTTCCGGCCGGCACCCTCGATCCAGGCGAGACGCCACTCAGCACGATGCAGCGTGAGCTGCAGGAGGAGGCGGGCTACAGCGCCACCCGCTGGGATCCCCTCGGGGCCCTGCTGCCCTGCCCGGGCTATTCCGACGAGGTGATCCACCTGTTCCTGGCCCGGGAGCTCACAGCCCTGGAGCAGCCCCCCGCCGGCGACGACGACGAGGACCTGGAGGTGCTGCTGATGGAGCCGGGCGAGCTGGATCGGGCCCTGGCCAGCGGCGATGAATACCTCGACGCCAAGAGCGTGTCCGCCTGGCTGCGGGCCAAGCAACTGCTGGGGATCTGATGGCAGCGGAGCGTTGGCTGTTCTGGCACCGCCGCGACCTGCGCCTGGCCGACAACCTGGGCCTGGCCGCCGCTGCCCGCGCCACCCCAGCGGTGACCGGCGTGTTCGTGCTCGATCCGGCGATCCTCGAGGCCCGGGCAGCGGGCGGGATCCCTGGCGATCTGGCGGTGGTGGCGCCGGCGCAGCGGTGGTTCCTCCGGGAGAGCCTGCTGGAGCTGGCCGAGAGCTGGCGGGCGGCCGGCAGCCGGCTGTTGGTGCTGCAGGGCGATCCGGATCAGCTCTTGCCGCAGGTGGCGGCAGCCCTGGGCGCCGCCGTGGTGGCCTGGAACCGAGACGTGGAGCCCTTCGGGCGCGAGCGCGACCGGCGGGTGGCGCGGGCCCTGCAGGCCGATGGGCGCAAGGTGCTGGCCGGCTGGGACCAGCTGCTGGTGGAGCCCGAGGCACTCAGCACCGGCGCCGGCGATCCCTACCGGGTGTACGGGCCCTACTGGCGCAGCTGGCGCCGGCGGCTGGAGCAGCTGGAGGCCCTCGGTTCGGCCGCCTCGGGTGGCCTGGATCCCCTGGCGGCCCCGAGCTCCCTGATCGACTGCGATCCCGCCCAGCTCGCCGGGCTGCCGCTGGAGACGCTGGAGCCAACCGCAGCCACGCCGAACTGGCTCCCCCATGACTTTGGCGGCGTTGACCTCTGCCCCTGCCGCCCGGGGGAAGCGGCGGCCCAAGCCCAGCTGGCCGCCTTCTGCGCCGGCGTGGGTAGGGCAGGCAGTCGTGGCAGCGGCCGCTCAGCCCCCCTGCTGGCCTACGACGAGGGCCGCAACATCCCCGGCGCGGCGGGCACCTCGGCGCTGAGTGCGGCGCTCAAGTTCGGCACCCTCAGCCCCCGCCAGGCCTGGGCGGCGGCCCAGCAGGCCCGCACCACCGTGGCGGCGCTGGGGGGCGGCCAGGAGTCCCTGGCCTCGATCCAGGTGTGGGAGCAGGAACTGGCCTGGCGGGAGTTCTACCAGCAGGCCCTGTTCCACTTCCCCGAGCTGGCGCAGGGGCCCTACCGGCCCCAGTGGCGCGCCTTCCCCTGGGAGAACGACCCCAGCCGCTTTGCGGCCTGGCGCGAGGGGCTCACCGGCATGCCAATCATCGATGCCGCCATGCGCCAGCTGAACGCCAGCGGCTGGATGCACAACCGCTGCCGCATGGTGGTGGCCTCCTTCCTGGTGAAGGACCTGATCTGCGACTGGCGCTGGGGCGAGGCCGCCTTCATGGCCCAGTTGGTGGATGGCGACCTGGCCGCCAACAACGGCGGCTGGCAGTGGAGCGCCAGCAGCGGCATGGATCCCAAGCCCCTGCGCATCTTCAACCCCGCCACCCAGGCCAGCAAGTTCGACGCCGAGGCCACCTACATCCGCACCTGGCTGCCGGAGCTGAAGCACGTGGGCAACCGCGACCTGATCAGCGGTGAGATCGCCCCGGTGGAGCGCCGCGGCTACCCGGCGCCGCTGGTGAACCACAAGCAGCAACAGGCCCGCTTCAAGGCGCTCTACGCGGCAATCAAAGGCTGAACCACCGCCCCAAGCACCTCGATCACCCGCTGCTGCTGGGCCTCGCTGAGCTCGGGGAAGATCGGCAGGCTGAGCACCTCGCTGCAGAGCCGCTCGGTGACCGGCAGGGAACCGGGGCCGTAGCCCAGCGGGGCGAAGGCGGGCTGGCGGTGGATCGGGATCGGGTAGTAGATGATCGTGCTCACGCCGGCCTCCTGCAGCTGCTGCTTGAGCCAGTCGCGGCAACCCGCCTCTGGCATGCCGAAGCAGGCGCTGTCGGCGGAGGGGGTGCAGCTTCCAGCGCAGGCCTTGGCGCCACCGAGGCAGGCCGGCACGCGCACCACAAATTGATTCCAGCTGTGGCCCGCCACCCCCGCCGCCGGCAGCTGGATACCGGCCAGGCCGGCAAGCAGCTGGCGGTAGCGCGCAGCGATGGCGCGGCGCCGCTCCACCCAGCGGGGCAGATGGGGCAGCTTCACCGCCAGCACCGCCGCCTGGATGGCGTCGAGGCGGCTGTTGTAGCCGAGGGCCGTGTGCAGGTAGCGGCGCGGCATGCCGTGCACCGCCAGTTCCCGCAGGGTCTGGGCCAGCTGGCCGTCGCGGCAGGTGAGGGCACCGCCATCACCGGCGGCACCGAGATTCTTGGTGGGGAAAAAACTGAAGCAGCCCACATCACCCCAGCTGCCCACGGGGCGACCGGCCCAGCTGGCGCCGGTGGCCTGGGCGCAGTCCTCCACCACCTTGAGGCCATGGCGGGCGGCGATGCCGCACAGCCTCTCCATGTCGACGGGCCGGCCGAACAGGTGCACCGGCAGCAGCACCCGGGTGGCCGGCGTGATCGCCGCCTCGATCTGGTCGAGATCCATCAGGTAGGTGGTGGGATCCACATCCACAAACACCGGCGTGGCCCCCACCGCGCTGATCGCCTCAGCGGTGGCAAAGAAGCTGAAGGATGCGGTGATCACCTCATCGCCTTGGCCGATGCCCAGGCCTCGCAGGGCCAGCACCAGGGCATCGGTGCCGCTGTTGCAGCCCACGGCGTGGGGCACACCCATGGCGGCGGCGAAGGCCTGTTCAAAGCCACCGATCACCGAGCCCCCGATGTACTGGCCGCTGCGCAGCACCTGCAACACGGCCTGGTCGAGCTCCTTGCCGAGCGCATCGAGTTGCGCGTCCAGGCTGAAGGGGGGCACTTGCATGCAACCCACACTATGCACTGATGCACAAGTGCATCAACGGGCCCATTCCGGTTCTTCACCCGGCTGCGGTGGCGCTGCATGCACACGGTGGGGCGATTGTCCTGCAACATCGGCGGGTCTGCCTGCCGCGCCTTGCCCCGTCGCCTCCATCCCGCCGGCCCCCAAGCCCTGGGCGCCCTGGCTGCCCTGGGCCTCTTGGGCGCCGGCTGCGTGCCGGCCCACCGCCACCCCAGCTGGACCACCTTCGAGCTGCAGCGCCAGCAGCCCCACGACGGCCTGGCGGTGGTGAGCCAGCCGGATGGCTACGGCCTGCACATCTGGCTGGACACCGACACCCGCGAGAGCGGCGTCTGCCAGCCCCGCTGGAGCGTGGATGCCGCGCGGCTGTTCAACGGCAACGGCACGGCGCCGTTCAGTTCCGGTCTGGCCAGCCGCGAGGAGTTCTTCGCGGCGGTGGCGCGCCAGGACGTGCGCCGCGCCCTCCAGCAGCAGAGCGCGGCCCTGTGCCGCCAGCGGGAGCCCCGGCGCAGCTTCCGCTGGCTGGAGCCCCCCCGCAACGCTGACCAGGTGCGGGAGGAGGCTTTCCCCATGCTGGAGGAACCCGAGTTGCTCAGCGACCCCGGGGCCATCGAGGAGCAGGAAACTCAGCTGCTGAACCGGGAGAATCCAGCCCAAACCAGCGGCTCCGCCAGCCGCCAATAGCGGGAGAAGCGGCGCAGGTCAGCTGGCTCGCCCAGGCACACAAACGGCTCCGGTTCAAGCACCTGCACGGGCAGCTGCGCCGCAATCGCCGCCCGCAGGCGGGCCCAGCGCGGGTCGACAGCCGCACTGGTCACCACCCCATCGGCGCCGTGGCGACGCGCGAAGGCGAGCACCTCCGCCGCCACATCGCCGCGGCGCAGGGTCACCGGCAGCTCCAGCAGGCACTCATAGAGAAAGGCGATGCGCTTGCGGCTCACCGGCCGAGAGCCTGGGCCCGACAGCAGCGTCTCATCAAACACAAACACCGCCGGGCGCCCCGGGAAGGCCTGCAGGGCCGGGTTGGCGGGGCCAAGCGCCTCGCCGTGAATCCAGAGGATGGGGCTGTTCATCAGACGCTTGCAGCGGGGAACAGGCGCGCCTGCAGCTCCTCATAGCTGGCCTCAAACGGACAGCCCGCCGCCGCCAGGGCGCAGCTGGCGCAGTAGCGGCCGCCGCTGTAGCGCTCCAGGTTGGCCCGGTTGAAGATGTAGGGCTTGTGGCTGAAGCTGCTGGCCACCCACTGCCAGCTGAGGTTGTTGCTGGCGGGGTCGCCGTCGAGCAGGTGGCGCAGAAACCAGGCGGCCCCCACCTGCCAGCGGATCCGCCGCCAGTGCACCAGGTAGGCCGCCAGCCACAGGCGGGCATGGTTGTGCAGCCAGCCGGTGGCGTACAGCTCGGCAATGAAGCCATCCATGCAGGCCAGGCCGGTGCGGCCGGCGCCAAGGTCGGCGGGCAAGGCGGCGGCGTAGCGCTCGGGGCCATGGCCGGTCTTGAGCGGTTCGCAGTCGGCCCAGATGCCATCGCCCAGCTGGCGCCAGAGCCGCTGCCAGTAGTCGCGCCAGCCCAGCTCGTTGATCAACTTCTCGCTGCTGGCGCGCTCACGGGTGCGGACGAACACCGCGTCGCGCACCTCCGCCAGGGTGAGCACGCCATGGCGGATGTAGGGCGACAGCCGGGTGATGGCGCCATCGAGGAAGTTGCGACTCTTGCCGTAGCGGGCGGGCTGGATGCGGGCCAGCTGGGCCTCGGCGGCGGCGCGGCCACCGCGCACCGGGCTCAGGCCAGCATCGGCCTCGGGGAACAGGGAGGCCAGGGCGTCATCGAGGGCCTCACGGCTGGCGAACTGGCGGGGCAGATCCCCCGGCGCCGGCTTCCAGGCGAGGGGCACCCCGGTGAGCGAAGCCATCTTCCCACTGGGCATGGCCTGGTTCGCAGTGGCGACGGGCGGGGGTTGCATCGGCGGGCTGCGGGGGGTGGGGGAGAATCGGGCGATTGCGTCCGCTCGCCTGCCCCCCATGCTCCTCGATCTGCGCGGCAAGAAGGCCCTGGTCACCGGCATCGCCAACAACAAGTCGATCGCCTGGGGCATCGCCCAGCAACTGCATGCCGCCGGCTGTGAGCTGGGCGTCACCTACCTGCCCGACGAGAAGGGCCGCTTCGAGGGCAAGGTGCGCGAGCTCACCGCCCCCCTAGCCCCCAGCCTGTTCGAACCCCTCAATGTGCAGGATCCGGCCCAGATCGAGGCGGTGTTCGATCGCGTGCAGCAGCAGTGGGGTTCGATCGACGTGCTGGTGCACTGCCTGGCCTTCGCCGGCAAGGAGGAGCTGATCGGCGACTATTCCGCCATCAGCCCCGAGGGCTTCGCCCGGGCCCTGGAGGTGAGCGCCTACTCCCTGGCGCCCCTGTGCCGCTACGCCAAGCCCCTGTTCAACGAAGGCGGCAGCGTGATCACCCTCAGCTACCTGGGGGCCGAGCGGGCCATCCCCAACTACAACGTGATGGGCGTGGCCAAGGCGGCCCTGGAGGCCTCCGTGCGCTACCTAGCCGCCGAGCTGGGTCCGCAGAAGCAGGTGCGCGTCAACGCCATCAGCGCCGGGCCGATCCGCACCCTGGCCAGCTCCGCCATC
>JAGYNF010000106.1 GCA_018400215.1 Cyanobium sp. M55B138
GCCGCCCCTGCTGGGTCCGCTGCTGCAGGCGGGCTGGGTGCCGCCCCTGCCCCGCCCCGCGCTGGAATCCCAGCTGGAGCGCTTCCCGGCGCCCCTGGCGTCGCTGTTGCTGCCGCCGGCCCAGGTGCTGGCCAACTGCTGGAGCCTGCCGCCGCTCAGCGGCGCCGAGCGGCTGGCGCTGCAGACGGTGTGGGATGCCAGCGGCCTGCCCTGACTAGCCCCAGAGGCGCCGCCGCGGCGCCGCGGCCAGGCGGCGGTGGGTGTCGGCCAGCAGATCGGGGATCGGCAGCTGCAGCGGGCAGCGGGGTAGGCAGGCGCCGCAGGCCTCGCAGGCGGCTGCGTTGCGCTCCTCCCACCAGTGGCCGGCGCGGCCGATCAGGTTGTAGCGCTCGCTGGCAAAGGCCTCCATGCCGTGGCCCACGGCCAGGTTGCGCAGGCGCAGCAGCTCGGGGATCGGCACGCCGTTGGGGCAGGGCAGGCATTCGCGGCACTGGCCGCAGCGCTCGGCCCCCAGCCGTTCGCGGCCGGCTGCATCCAGGCGCTGCAGGGCTGAGCGTTGCGCGGCACTCAGCCAGGGCGAGGGCCCGCTGATGGCGGCGGCCCAGGTGAGATCCCCGGGCTGCTCCGCCCCCAGGCTCAGGGTGGAGATCCCCTGGTCGAGCAGGAAGCGGTAGGCCAGCTCCAGGGGGTGGAACGGGGCGCAGTCGGCCAGCAGCTCGGGCGGTGGGTCGTAGAGGCGGCCGCCCTTGTCGGCCGGGGAGATGGCCAGCACGCCGATGCCGGCGGCCAGGGCGGCGCGGGCCAGGGGCAGGCGCGTCTGGTCGAAGAGGTGCAGGTGCAGGCTGCAGGCCGTGAAGCGCCCCGTGGCCAGGGCCGCTTCGATCAGCTCCGGGCTGCCGTGGCTGCTGAAGCCCACCTGGCCCACCAGGCCCTCGCCGCTGGCCCAGGCCAACAGCTCGGCGCCGGGGCCGCCCGTGGCCCATTGCAGGTGCTCGGGGCGGTTGAGGCCATGCACCGCCAGGGTGGTGAGCTGGGCCACGCCGAGGCGCGCCAGGATCGCTCGCAGCTGCTGCTGGGCGGTGGCCAGATCGCTGCCGGGCAGCAGTTTGCTGGTGATCCGCCAGCCGCCCTCCGGGGCCAGCCCCTCGGCGGCGAGGGCGTTGAGGGCCTGGCCCAGGAAGCTCTCGGCGGGGCCGTAGGCGGGGGCCGTTTCCAGGTGGTTGATGCCGGCGGCCAGGGCGGCGCGCAGCACGGCCTCCATCTGGGCCGGGCTGCCCAGGGCCCGCATCGTGCCGAGGGTGAACGGCGAGATGGCCGGGCCGCGGCCGAAGGGCCGTTCAGTTGCCGGGCCCACCCGTGCTGCCCTCGCCGGGCTTTGTATCGGGCTGTTCGGGCTCGCTCTGGGCCTGGTTGCGGTGGCGCACCAGCTCGGCCGGACTCACCGAGTCGAGAAAGCGGCGGAAGTCGGCCGCGTCTTCGGCGTCGGCTTCGGCATCCACCGGGATTGAGGCATCGGCCACCACCTCCTCCAGCATCCAGATGGTGCTGTCGGTGCGCACCGCCAGGGCGATGGCGTCGCTGGGGCGGGCATCGAGTTCGAAGGTCTTGCCGTCGCTGCGCGCCAGCTTGAGCACGGCCCGGAAGGTGCTGTCCTCAATGGCATGGATGATCACCCGCTCGAGCTGCAGGGCGCCCGCCCCCAGCAGGGCCACCATCAGGTCGTGGCTGAGGGGCCGCGGTGGGGTCTCCGGCCCCAGGCCGGCCAGGATGTTCTGGGCCTGGGCCTGGTCGATCCAGATCGGCACCTGGCGCCGGCTGGAGGGGTCGCGCAGCAACACAATTGGGCTGCGGCTGGCCGCATCCAGGGCGATGCCGGCGACGCGCATTTCCACCATGGTGTGGTGAGTCCCTTTGCCCGATTATGGCCAGGAGGCGGGGCTGCGTAGATGTTCACCGGTTTGGTACGGGCCACGGGGCTGATTGAGCGCACGGCTGCTGGGGTGCGCCTGCGTTGGCAGGCCGCCCCCCAGGGCTGGGCTCCGGCCCACCTGGCCCTGGGCGAGAGCGTGGCGGTGGATGGGGTGTGCCTCACCGTGGCCGAAGTCCTGGTCGACGGTTTTCGAGCTGATGTGAGCGAGGAGACCCTGGCCCGCAGCACCCTGGCGGCCAAGGCGGATCGGCGGGGGGAGGTGAATCTGGAGCCCGCCCTGCGGCTGGCCGATCGCCTGGGGGGCCATCTGGTGAGCGGCCACGTGGATGGCCTGGGCCAGGTGCTCACGGTGGCGCGCCAACCGGCCTCCTGGCGGCTGGAGCTGGCCTGGCAGGACCCGGCCTATGGCCGCTACGTGTGCGAGAAGGCGAGCGTGGCGGTGGATGGCATCAGCCTCACCGTGGCCGGATGCAGCCCCGATGGTGTGCGCTTCTGGATTGCCGTGATTCCCCACACCTGGGCCGAAACCACCCTGCAGCAGCTGCGTTCTGGTGCCCTGGTGAACCTGGAGGCCGATCTGCTGGCCAAGTACACCGAACGGCTGCTGGCAGCCCGCAGCGACCAGGGCCCTTCAGGGGGGGGGGCGCCGTTGGATGCGAACTGGCTGGCCGAGCATGGTTGGTCGACCTAGGGTCGAAACAATTGCCTGTCACCCCATGGCCACCGCCTCAAATCTGCGTGCCTTCACCCTGTTTGAGGGGGTGTTGATGCTGGTGCTGGGGGTTCTGGCCCTGGTGTTTCCGGTGCTGGCCTCGGTGTGGGCTACGGCCGTGGTGGCGGTGGTGTTCCTGGTGGGGGGCATCGTGGGCTGGGTCAACAACCTGATGCGGGCCCGCCTGCTGGGCCGCTGGTTGGTGTTTTGGCGCCTGGTGGTCTCCACCCTGTTTCTGGTGGCGGGCTTCAGCATGATTCAGAGCCTGGGATCGGGCGCCGGCGCCGCGGCGATGCCCGTGGCCAGCCTGGCCCTGGCCATCGGCGTGGTGTTCGTGGTGGAGGGCGTGGTGGCCCTTGGGGTGTCCCTGACCCACCGCCAGATCCGTGGCTGGGCCTGGGGCCTACTGAATGGGGTGGTGACCCTGGTGCTGGGGGTGGTGATCCTGGGCATGGGCCAGGCCGGCCTGCTCAGCGTGATCGGCATTTTGGTGGGCGTGAGTTTTCTGTTCAGCGCCCTGGATCTGCTCAGCTTCAGTGCCAGCTTTCACGACTGAATCCTGCAGGGGCGTCAGCCAAATCGATCGGGTTTCCGGGTGGAGTTCAATCCGGAACTCCTGGCCTGGCTCCAGCCCCATCTTCTTGGTGTAGGCGTTGCCAATCAGCAGGTTTCCATTGCCGTGCACCCGGGTGCGGAATTCGGCTTGACGCCCTTTTAACCCTCCGCCCGCCCTGGGGGTGCGGCCATTGCCTGAGCCAGAGGGCACACTGAATCCCTTTGCCTCCACCAGGGCCCGATAAAAGCTCTTGCGCAACACCCGGCCGCTGGGCCCCACATAGCCACAGGCGCGGGCGATCTGCTCCTCGGGTCGGTTGCTGAGGGCGCGGGCCTTGTCGAGCAGGGCCTTGCCTTCGAGAGTCTCCCCAGGCCCTGGACTGGTGCCTGACGGCATGGCTATGGAGCGTGATTGTTGCAATTGTGCCAACCCCGCGATGCCCTCGGCAAGCATCAATGGCCACTTTAAGCCAATCTGCGTGCTGGGAGGGTGGATCAGAGTAGATAAATAATCCCGTAGAGCACCACCCAGATTCCGTCCACGAAGTGCCAGTAGAGCTCTGCTGCTTCGAGGCCGAAGTGGTTGTCAGCCGTGATCCGCCCGCCGCTGCGGGTCTGCAACGCCACGATGGCGATGCAGATGGCGCCGAGGGTCACGTGCAGACCGTGGAAACCGGTGAGGGCGTAAAAGGTGCTGGCGAAGAGGTTGTCGGTGAGGCCAAAGGGCAGGGTGAAGTACTCCACCATCTGGCCTGCCAGAAAAGCCACCCCCAGGGCGACGGTGATCAGCAGCCAGTTGCGGCAGGCGGCCAGACGGTTGGCCCGGCACTCACGGCCGGCCCGATGGAAGGTGAAGCTGCTCACCAGCAGCAGCACGGTGTTGATGGTGGGCAGCAGCAGCTCCAGTTCATAGCTGCTGCCTTCCGGCAGGGGATTCACGGCCCGAAAGGTGAGGTAGGCCGCAAAAAAACCGGCAAAAGTCATGCCATCGGCCACCAGGAAGGTGGCGAGGCCGAACATGCGCACGTCGTGGTGGTCGTGGGCTCCGGCGGCCTGCTGGTCGGTGGCTGTGCTGAGGGGACTGGTGGTCGTCATCGGGCGGCCTCCACGGGATCGTTGGCTGGTGGGTTGGCGGCGTTGCGGGAGGGGCTGCCGTAGCCGTAGGGCTCGGTGACCAGGGGAGCTTCCCCGATCCAGTTCTCAACCGGTGGGGGGGAGCTGGTGAGCCACTCCGGGGTGAGGGCATTCCAGGGATTATCCCCCGCCTCTTCGCCCTTGATCGCCGTGACCACCACATTCACCAGCAGGGGCAGGGTGCTGATCGCCATGATCAGGGCACCCACGCTGCTCACCTGGTTGAGGGTGGTGAAGGTGGGGTCGTATTCGGCCACCCGGCGCGGCATGCCGTTGAGGCCAAGCCAGTGCTGGGGCAGGAAGCAGAGGTTGAAGCCAATGAAGGTGAGCAGGAAGTGCAGGCGGCCCAGATCTTCATTCAGCAGGCGACCGGTGAACTTGGGATACCAGTGGTAAAGCGAGGCGAAGATCACAAACACCGTGCCGCCATACACGATGTAGTGGAAGTGACCCACCACGTAGTAGGTGTCGTGCACGTGGATATCAAAGGGCACCTGGGCCAGGGTGATGCCAGTGATGCCGCCGAACACAAAGTTGAGAATAAATCCGCAGGAAAACAGCATGGCTGAATTCAGGGCAATCTTTCCACCCCATAGGGTGGCGATCCAGTTGAAGAACTTAATGCCGGTGGGAACGGCAATAAACGATGTGGCAATTGTGAAAAATAACCGCATCCAGGGGGGCGTGCCACTGGTGAACATGTGGTGCGCCCAGACGATCAAACCCAGGAACACAATGGCCATGATTGAATACACCATGGTGGTGTAGCCAAACAGGGGTTTGCGGGCGTGCACCGGCAGGATTTCACTCACCAGGCCAAAGGCCGGCAGCACCATGATGTAGACGGCTGGATGGGAATAGAACCAGAACAGGTGCTGATACACCACCACATTGCCGCCCAGGGTGGGATTGAAGAAGCCGGTGTGGGCAATGATGTCGAAACTCAGCAGGATCAACACCCCCGCCAGCACGGGGGTGGAGAGCACCACCAGCAGGCTGGTGCCCAGCATGGCCCAGCAGTACATCGGCAACTGCATCAGCTTCAGGCCCGGCCGGCGCAGCTTCAGCACCGTGGCAATGAAGTTCACCGCACCAAAAATGGAGCTGCCGCCCAGCAGTAGCACGCTCAAAATCCACACCACCTGGCCGGCCGCCGGCGTGGTGAGGCTGAGGGGTGGGTAGGCCGTCCAACCGGACTGGGCCGCGGCGCCAGCCAGGAAGTAGCTGCTGATCAGCAGGAAACCGGCCGGCGGAATCATCCAGAAGGCCACGGCATTGAGCCTGGGGAAGGCCATGTCCCGGGCCCCCACATAGAAGGGAATCAGATAGTTACCGAAGGCACCATTCACCACCGGCACGATCCAGAGAAAGATCATCACCGTGCCGTGCAGGGTGAGGGTCTCGTTGTAGGTGTCGCGGCTCACAAAGTCGGAGATCGGGCTTGCCAGCTCGGCCCGGATCACGCCGGCGAGGGCGCCGCCCACGAAGTAGAAGAAAAAGCCGGTCACCAGATATTGGAGACCGATCACCTTGTGATCAAGGCTGAAACTGAAGTAGCGCAGCCAGCCGCTCGGTTGTAGGCCGGTGCTGAGCTCGCTGGGATTGGCAACGGTCATGGCGCCGCCGATGGTGTTGCCGGAGCC
>JAGYNF010000107.1 GCA_018400215.1 Cyanobium sp. M55B138
TGGCCTTCATGCCCGACACCGAGAACCGCCTCACCCTGCTCACCAAGTGGCTGTGGCAGATCGCCACCAACCAGCGCGCCGCCCTGATGGACCTGTTGCGCGAGACCGGATTTGAGCCCGTCCACGCCCGAAACTTCAACGCCCTGGCTGTCGCGGGATGGTGGATCAATTCGTGCCTGCTCCGCCGGTCGTCCATGGATCGGTATCAGATCAAACTGTTCGACATGTCTGTGCCCATCATGCGCCGCATCGAAGCGCTGCTGCCCCTGCCGGGCCAGTCGCTCATCTGCGTGGCCCGGACGCGCTGACAGCCTTCCCTCGACGGCGCGCCGACCAGGGCCTGATCAGTATCGAATGACAAACAGTTTTTCGATTGCCCACCCCAGAGCCTTCAGCGGATACCCCAGCGGACCATAGATGATGCGGCGTTCCAGCGTCAGATTGACCGTCGCATACTCCACCTGTCCCGACAGTGTGCGCAATCGCGCTTCCATGGACTCGATGTCCGCCTGGATGCGCTGCAACTGCGTCTCGATGGCGATGATGTCGGCCACCGATTCCGTCCGGCTCAGGTGCTCGGTCAGCCGGTCGCGCAAGGCGATCTTGGTCTTCATCCGGGCCTGAATATCAACCATCTGATCGGTCACATCCACGCCATGTATGTTGCGACGGATGACCTTGCCCAGGGCTTCGAAGTCAGCCAGGCCATCACGGAACGCCGTGGCGGGTACGCGTATGGACAGGTAGGCCGATGATTCGCCGATGTTGCGTTGAATGGCGACGAATCCGCCGCGCGTTTCCGCAAGGGATATGGCTTTCTGAACGGATTCTTCCAGGTCCTTTACTTCGACGCTCAGGTCGGCGGTCCAGATAAGCATGCGTTGCGCCACGTCCTGCGATCGGGACGATTCGCCGGGAGTGAACGCCATTCCCTTTTCGTCAACGCCGTAGTTCCCCTCGCCGGCCTGGTCGTTTATATCGGCGTCGGATGCCGACATGGACGGCGTCCGGTTTGGCTGCCGCAGGGGGCTGCACCGGAGCCGGAGCTGCCTTCTTCAGCGTGAGAATGGCCTTGCTGGGACCTCCAGCCGCGGCGCCTCCCGGCGTGCTGGCGGCCTTGCCTCCCCCCTCAAGCAGTTGGCGGATGCTGGAGGCCTCGTTGTCGCTGATCGAGCTGCTGTGGCTCTTTGCGGCCACCCCCAGCTTCTCAGCGGCATCGAGCACGTCCTTGTTCTCCAGGCCCAAGTCCCGGGACAGCTCATAAATTCTGACTTTGCCGCTGCTGGTCATTCAAATCTCCAGTGGTCGGGGCCTCTGGACCGCAAGGCGGAACAGGGCACACCAGGCCGCACGCGCGCTGCGGCCAAAGGCCATCTTGCCTTAGGGGGGTGAGGTCTGTTGAGCAGCGTTGGTGAGGCGCTGCTCAAGTGCATCCAGGACAGCCTCGCTCACCGGGCAGCGCAGGGCCCGCTGCAGGCGGCGCCGGCGGCGAGCCTCCTCCAGGCAACTGGCCTGGCGGCAGAGGTAGGCCGAGCGGCCCATGCCCTGATCCAGCCCGATGCCGCCCTGGGCCTGGCGAATGATCCGCCAGAGCAGCTGCCGATCACAGAGTGTGCGGCAGGCCACACAGCGCCGCAGTACGGGCCCGCCAGCCACCGTCTTCAGTCCTCCTGGGGGGCTGCTTCTGGGGACCCGTCGCCCAGCTCCTCCTCGTCCTCCGGCAGGGGGTAGAGCTCGCGCAGGCGGGCGTCCTCCTCGGCGCGGGCGGCCTGTTCAACGGCCAGGCGGGCCTCGGCCTCGGCCTGCAGCTGTTCCTCTTCCTGGCGTCGGGAAATCAATTCCGACACCACGGCGTCCTCGGAGGCCTGGTCGTATTCGTTGGCATTCTTGATGTCCAGCTTCCAGCCGGTGAGGCGGGCCGCCAGGCGCACGTTCTGCCCCTCCCGGCCGATGGCCAGGCTGAGCTGGTCGGGCGGCACCAACACGTGGGCGTGTTGCCCGTCGGGGTCAACCAGACGCACGGCCTCCACCTTGGCCGGGCTGAGGGAGTTGGCGATGTACTGGCCGGGGTCATGGGACCAGCGGATCACGTCGATCTTCTCGCCCCGCAGCTCATTCACCACCTGCTGGATGCGGGAGCCGCGGGCGCCGATGCAGGCGCCCACCGGATCCACTTCCCGCTCCACCGAATCCACGGCCACCTTGGTGCGGGGGCCCACGGAGCGGGAGGGGGGATTGGCTTCCCGGGCCACGGCCACGATCCGCACCGAGCCCTCCTGGATCTCGGGCACCTCGTTCTCGAACAAATACACCACCAGGCCGGCATTGGCCCGGCTCACAAACAACTGGGGCCCGCGCCGCGAGACCTCACTCACCTCCTTGAGGAACACCTTGAAGGTGGCGTTGGCGCGGTAGTTGTCGTTGGGCAGCTGGTCGCGGCGCGGCAGTTCGGCCTCCACCTCGGGCCGGCCGAGGCCGCTGCTCACGGCCATGATCACGCTCTGGCGCTCAAAGCGAATCACCCGGGCGGTGAGCACGGGATCCTCCAGATCCGCGAATTCCTCCTGGATCATCCGCCGCTGCTGGTCACGCAGCTTCTGGGCCAGCACCTGCTTGGTGGTGGAGGCGGCCATGCGGCCGAAATCGTCTTTTTCCGGGGTGACATCCAGCACCACCGTGTCGCCAATCTGGGCATCTTCTGCCACCTGGCGCACCTCGTCGATGCCGATCTGGTGGTCGTCGCTCTCCACCTCCTCCACGATGATCTTCGAGGCCAGCACCCGGTAGCCCTCGTCGTCGAGGTCGAGCTGCACGTCGAAGTTGGAGAAGTAGTCCTCCTCGAAGGGATCCTCGCTGATGCCCAGGTAGAGGGTGCGGCGGTAGCGCTCATAACCCTTGAGCAGGGCCTCCCGCAGGGCGGCCTCCACCACGGTGGGGGGGAGCTTCTTCTCGTCGCTGATGTCGTCGATCAGGTTGTTGAGCCCGGGGAGCAGGACCAGAGCCATGGGTCTTCGGTTTTTAGGTGATTCGGTTGTGGGGGGCGACGGGGGTCTCAGCCGTCGTCGCCAGCGGTGACCAGGCGCACCTGGATCACGGCCTCGCGGGGGATTCGCTTGGTGCGGCCGCGGATGTTGAGCTGCAGCTCGGTGGCGTTGCGCTCGAGCAGCAGCCCGTCGCAGCGCGTCTCGCTGCCCCTGCCGTCGCGGTAGAGCACGGCTACCGGAAATCCGCGAAAGCTGCGGAAGTCACGATCGTCGTGCAGCTCCTCGCTCACGCCGGGGCTGCTGACCTCCAGAACATAGGCGGCCTCCGCCAACAGTCCAGCTGTTTCGATCGCCTCCCCGAGGGGGGCGCTGAGGCTGGCGCACTCATCCAGGCTGATGTCCTGGCCATCGGCACGCTGCACCAGCACCCGCAGGGTGGTGGGGATGCGGTGGGTGAGCAACTGCACGGCCCGCAGTTCGAAGTCGCTGCCCGCCAGGGTGGCCTGGGCGAGTTGTTCCAGCTCGGGGATCAACGGGTGGGCCACGGCGTTGGGCGGATCAGGCCTGCAACTTACGAATCCGTGCCTTGGGCGCCGCCTGGACCGCCCAGGCCACCGCCCAGGTCGATCATCGGCGCCTCGGCGTAGTAGTCGCTGGGGGTGACGCTGCCCCGCAGGTTGGCGTCTTGGTTGAGGCACTGGGCCCGCTGGGCGTCGCCCTTGAGGTACTGGCAGACCCGGGCCCAGAGCTTGGCCCGGCTGCCCGGGCCGCCCTGGCTGAAGTGCACCAGGTCGCCACCTCCGACCATTCCCTGGATTTCAACGCCGCAGACGGTGCAGCGCTGGCGGCTGCCGGGGGGAATTGCTGCCATGGTGCCCAGAGAAGCAGGACCAGCAACTTAGGCCGATGCGACTGCTGCAGCGCCGCCCCCTCACCCTGCCTAGCCTCACGGGCACTTGAGGCTTCCCCCCGTGCTGTTCCCGCCGCCCCGGCCCGCGGCCCTGTTGCGCCAGGGCCTGGCCCTGCTGATGGTGGTGCTGGTGCTGGCGGCCCAGCCCCAGTCGCTGGCGGCCGCGCCTGCGCCCCACAGCTTTGTGGCGGAGGCGGCCCGGCAGGTGGCTCCGGCCGTGGTGCGGATCGACATCGAGCGCAGCGTGGCGCGCCAACCCTTTGATCCGGCCCTGCTCGATCCGCTGTTGCGCGACCTGTTCGGCGACCCGGCCGGCAGCCGCCGCGAGCGGGGCCAGGGCTCCGGGGTGGTGATTGATGCGGCCCGGGGGCTGGTGCTCACCAATGCCCACGTGGTCGATCAGGTCGACAGCGTGGAGGTGACCCTGGCCGACGGCCGCCAGCTGGATGGCGAGGTGGTGGGCGTTGACGGGGTGACCGATCTGGCCGTGGTGCGCCTGCCGGGCCAGCGCGACCTGCAGGCTGCCCCCCTGGGGGATTCCGAAGCCCTGGAGGTGGGGGACTGGGCGATTGCCATGGGCAGCCCCTATGGGCTGGAGCGCACCGTGACCTTGGGCATCGTGAGCAGCCTGCATCGCGACATCAACAGCCTGGGCTTTTCCGACAAGCGCCTCGACCTGATCCAGACCGATGCCGCCATCAATCCCGGCAACTCCGGCGGGCCCCTGATCGATGCAGCCGGCCAGGTGATTGGCATCAACACCCTGGTGCGCTCCGGTCCGGGGGCTGGCCTGGGCTTTGCCATTCCCATCAACCTGGCCAAGCGCGTGGCCGATCAGCTGGCCAGCGGCGGCCAGGTGGTGCATCCCTACCTGGGCCTGCAACTGGTGCCGCTCACCGCCCGCCGGGCGCGGGAGAACAACCGCGAGCCCGATGCCCTGCTGCAGTTGCCCGAGCAGGATGGTGCCCTGGTGCAGCGGGTGTTGGAGGACAGCCCCGCCCAGGTGGCCGGCCTGCGCCGCGGCGACCTGGTGGTGGCGGTGGGTGAGCAGCCGATCCGCGACCCCGCCGGGCTGTTGCAGCAGGTGGAACTCTCCCAGGTGGGCCAGCCCCTGCCGCTCACCTTCATTCGGGGCCAGCGCGAGCTGAAGGTGTCGATCCGCCCGGCGGCGTTGCCCCAGGCCGGATGACCCTTGCTACGGTCGCGGCCCCCAATGGCGCGGTGCATGGCAGACCTGCAGGATCAGATGAAGCAAGCGGTGGCGGCGGCAGCCACAGAGCAGATCCGCAGCGGCATGGTGGTGGGCCTGGGTTCCGGCTCCACCGCCGCGTTGATGATCCAGGCCCTGGGGGCCAAGCTGCGCAGCGGTGAGCTCAGCGACATCACCGGCGTGACCACCTCGTTTCAAGGGGAGGTGCTGGCGGCTGAGCTGGGCATTCCGCTCAAGAGCCTCAATGCGATCGAGCGCATCGATTTGGCCATCGACGGTGCCGATGAGGTGGATCCCGCCTTTCAGCTGATCAAGGGCGGCGGCGCCTGCCATGTGCAGGAGAAACTGGTGGCCCGCCGGGCCGAGCGCTTCGTGGTGGTGGTGGATTCCACCAAGCTGGTGGACACCCTCAACCTGGGCTTCCTGCTGCCGGTGGAGGTGCTCCCCGGTGCCTGGCGTCAGGTGCAGGCCGAGCTGGCGGCGATGGGCGGCGAGGCCCAGCTGCGCATGGCGGTGAAAAAGGCCGGCCCGGTGGTGACCGACCAGGGCAATCTGGTGCTGGACGTGAAAATCGCCGGCGGCATCAGCGATCCGGCCAGCCTCGAACGGGAGATCAACAACCTGCCCGGCGTGCTGGAGAACGGCCTGTTCGTGAATCTCACCGATCAGGTGCTGGTGGGTGAGATCGTCGATGGCGTGGCCGGCGTCCGCGACCTGCAGCCGTGCTGAGACGCTGGCTGGGCTGGGGGTTAGCTCGGCTGCTGCCCCTGGCACTCCTGGCGTTGGTGCTGCTGCTGGGCCTGGCCCC
>JAGYNF010000108.1 GCA_018400215.1 Cyanobium sp. M55B138
AGTGCCGTGGGCGATGACCAGAGCCCGATGACGTTCCACGGCCAGCGGGCCCGCGGGCTGGCGGCGGGCATTTTCTGCGGCTGCTTTCCCTTCTTCGGGTTGCAGACGCTGCTGGGGGTGGCCCTGGCCTCGCTGGTGCGGGGCAACCACCTGCTGGCGGCGGCCGGCACCTGGATCAGCAACCCCTTTACCTACGTGCCGCTCTACTGGTTCAACTACAGGCTGGGCAGCTGGCTGATCGGCCCTGGCCAAAGGTGGCCAGGGGCGGATGCGCTGCGGGCCGAGACCGTGACCCAACTCGGCTGGAGTGTGGCCAGCCGGCTGCTGCTGGGCTCCAGCCTGGTGGGCCTGGTGAGTGCCGTGGCCGGCGGCTGGCTGTACTGGTGGTGGCTGGAGCGCAGCCAGGGCCGCAGGGACTGAGCGCTGCGCCCCGGTCAGGGCTTGGCCGTGCCCGGACACAGCATCAGATCGATGCAGCCCCCACGGGGTTCAACCCACTCGCGGAACTCCGCCGCCAGGGCTCGCTGCTCGGGCGTGTGGGGCTGGAGCTGCTGCAGCCGGTCCTGCACCTGGGCCAGGGTGTGGTCGATCAACTGGGCCGCCTGCTCGGAGGTCATGGGGGGATGGGGCAGTGATGCCGCCGTCGTAGGCCGATTGCAGCGGTCGTGCTGTCGCGATGGGCACGCCGCAGGGGATTGGGTGCGGCCACGGTGCCGGTTCAGCCCACGCCGGTGCGGGCGATATCGAGCACGTCGGCCATCGAACGGATCTGGTGGATCGTGGCGGTGAGCTGGCTGGCGCTCTCCAGCTCCACGCGCAGGTCAATGCGGGCGGGCTTGCCCGGGTTGGTGCGCACCCGGGCATCGCTCACGTTGATGCGGTGGTCGGAGAGGCGGGTGAGGATGTCCTTGAGCACCCCCACCCGATCGAGCACCTCGATGCGCAGCTGCACCGGGTAGCGACGGGGCTGGGCAACCGACGGGTTCCAGCGCACCGGCAGACGCCGCTCCACCGGCACCTGGGCCACATTGCCGCAGTCCTGCCGGTGAATGGTGATGCCGTGGTTGCCGAGGGCCACCGACCCCACAATCAACTCACCGGGCAGGGGGGTGCAGCAGCCCCCCAGGCGGTAGTCGAGCCCCTCCAAACCGAGGATCGGGCTGTCGCCGCCGTGGCTCTGGGGCGGCGTGGTGCGGGCCATGGCGGCCTCAGCCTGGGCCGAGAGGCTGCGGGCCAGGTCTTCGTTGCTGAGCACCGGGGCGGCGGCCACGCTGGCCAGGCGCAACTCCTCCCGCAGCCGGTTGAGCACCTGGTGCAGCGTCACCCCACCAAAGCCCAGGGAGGCCAGCAGGTCGTCGGTGCTCACCAGGTTGCAGCGACGGGCCACCTTGGCCATCGCCTCGCCATGCAGCAGGGCATCAAAGCCATCACGACCCAGCTCGCGCTCGAGCAGATCCCTGCCGCGTTGGATGTTCTCATCGCGGTGGCTGGTCTTGTACCAATGGCGGATGCGATTGCGGGCCGTGGGGGTGGCCACGAAATTGAGCCAATCCAGGCTCGGATGAGCCGTTTTGGCACTGATCACCTGCACGAAGTCGCCGTTCTGCAGTGGTGTGGCCAGCGGGCAGAGGCGGTCGTTGATGCGCACGCCCTGGCAGTGGTTACCCACTTCGGAATGAATGCGATAGGCAAAGTCCACCGCCGTGGAGCCCTTGCGCAACCCCACCACATCCCCTTTGGGCGTGAACACAAACACCTCTTCGTCAAAGAGGTCTTCCTTGATCGAACGCAGAAAGTCGCCACTGTCGTCGCCGACATCATCCTTCTGCCAATCCACCAGCTGGCGCAGCCAGTTGAAGCGCTCCGCCTCAGCTCCCGCCGCCGCCGGCGAGCCCCCCTCCTTGTATTTCCAGTGGGCGGCGATGCCGTATTCCGCCACCTGGTGCATGTCGGCGGTGCGGATCTGCACCTCGATCGGCCGGTGGCGGCCGATCACCGCCGTGTGCAACGACTGATAGCCATTGGGCTTGGGCAGGCCGATGTAGTCCTTGAAGCGGCCCGGAATCGGCCGGAAGGTGTCATGCACCACGGCCAAAGCGCGGTAGCAGCCCTCCAGATTGGGGCAGAGAATCCGCAGGGCCGCCACGTCGTAGATCTCGTGGAAGGCCTTTTGCTGGCGCTCCATCTTGCTCCAGATGCCGTAGAGGTGCTTGGGCCGGCCACTCACCTCGCAGGTCTCCAGGCCCACGGCCGCCAGCCTGTCGCGCAGCAGCTGCACCGTGATCGCCAGGCGCTCCTCCCGCTCACTGCGCTTGGTGGCCACCTGCTGCTGCACATCGCGATAGGCCTCCGGTTCGAGGATCTTGAAGGCCAGATCCTCCAGTTCCCACTTGAAGCGGCCGATGCCGAGCCGGTTGGCCAGGGGGGCGTAGATCTCGCGCGTTTCGCAGGCGATGCGCAGCTGTTTCTCCGGCTTGAGGGCCCCCAGGGTGCGCATGTTGTGCAGCCGGTCGGCCAACTTCACCAGCACCACGCGGATGTCGCTGGCCATGGCCAGGAACATCCGCCGCAGGTTCTCGGCCTGGGCTTCGGTCTTGTTGGTGAAATGGATCCCCCCCAGCTTGGTGACCCCTTCCACCAGGGCCCGCACCTCAGCGCCAAAGTGCTGCTCGATCTGCTCGGGGGTGACGTCGGTGTCCTCCACCACGTCGTGGAGGAAGCCGGCCGCAATCACGCCGGCGCTGGCGCCGATGTCGCGCAGCAGGTCGGCAACGGCAATCGGGTGGATGATGTAGGGCTCACCGCTGGCGCGGAACTGGCCCGCGTGCAACTGAAAGGCGAAATCAAAGGCCAAAGCCAGCAGGGCCTCGGCGTCGGTGGGGCAGCTCTCCCCGGCCGCGGGGGGCACGTGCTCGATGCAGCGCTGCAGCCAGTCGGGCAGGGGCACGCCGTAGTCGGCCGGGCTGTGGATCTGGCGGCGGGGCGATGCAATCTCCAGAGACCGGGCAGTCTCGAGGGAGGGTTCCAGATCGGTGACCGCCCGGAGCATGCGACCCTGCGGAGACTCCTCATCGTATGCAGCCGCTGCAACGATCGGCAGCGGATGTGCATCTTTGAACGCAAGCTGGGGCCATGACCGAGCCCGTTCTTCGCCTCGCCGACCTCACGGTGCGCTATCCCCAGGCGGAACGCCCCACCCTCAATGGCCTGGATCTGGCCCTCCATGCCGGCGAGAGCCTGGCGCTGGTGGGCCCCTCCGGCTGCGGCAAAAGCACGGTGGCCCGGGCGGTGTTGCAGCTGTTGCCCGCCGGCAGCCACTGCGGCGGCACCGTGCTGCTGGCCGGCCAGGACCCACGCCAGCTGGGCCGGCCCGAACTGCGCCGGCTGCGGGGCGAAGCGGTGGGGCTGGTGTTCCAGGACCCCATGACCCGCCTCAACCCGCTGATGACCATCGGCGGCCACCTGGCGGACACCCTGGCCGCCCACCGGCCCGGCTGGCGACGACGACGGGTGCGGCAGCGGACCGTGGAGCTGCTGGAGCAGGTGGGCATCAGTGCGCAGCGCTATGGCAGCTACCCCCATGAATTCAGCGGCGGCATGCGCCAGCGGCTGGCCATCGCCCTGGCCATGGCCCTGCGGCCGCCCCTGGTGATCGCCGATGAGCCCACCACCAGCCTCGATGTGGCGGTGGCGGGCCAGGTGATGGCGGAACTCACCGACCTCTGCCGGGAAGCCGGCAGCGCCCTGCTGCTGATCAGCCACGACCTGGCGATGGCCGGCCGCTGGTGCGACCAGATCGGCGTGCTCGACGGGGGCCGGCTGATCGAGCGCGCGCCCTCGCACCGGTTGCTCACCGCCCCCCGCTCAGCCCTGGCCCAGCGGTTGGTGGCCAAGGCGCGGGAGCGGGAGGGCAGCGAGAGCCAGGCTCCGGCAGCGACACCTCTGCTGCTCGAAATCGAAGCCCTGCGCTGCTGGCACCCCCTGCCGGGGCTGCCCTGGCAGCGCCAGTGGCTGAAGGCCGTGGATGGGGTGAGCCTGCGGCTGCAGCAGGGGGAGACGATTGGGCTGGTGGGGGCCTCGGGCTGCGGCAAGAGCACCCTCTGCCGCGCCCTGATGGGCCTGGCCCCGGTGCGGGGTGGGGCGGTGCGGCTTGGGGGGGTCGACCTGCAGCAGCTGCATGGCGCGGCCCTGCGCCGGGCCCGCCGGGGCATGCAGATGGTGTTCCAGGACCCCCTGGCCTGCCTCAACCCCCAGATGCGGGTGGGGGAGGCCATCGCCGATCCGCTGCTGATCCACCGCCTGGCCAGCCGGGCCCAAGCCCGCGCACGGGCCCGGGACTTGCTGGAGGCCGTGGGGCTCAGCCCAGCGGAGACCTTCGAGAACCGCCTGCCGCGCCAGCTCTCCGGCGGTCAGCAGCAGCGGGTGGCGATCGCCCGGGCCCTGATCCTGGACCCGCACCTGCTGATCTGCGACGAGAGCGTGAGCATGCTCGATGCCGAAGTGCAGGCGGATGTGCTCGCGCTGCTACGGGGGCTGCAGGGCCGACTGGGGCTGGGCATGCTGTTCGTGACCCACGATCTCTCGGTGGCCAGTGGCTTCTGCCATCGGGTGATCGTGCTGGAGGGGGGCCGGATCGTGGAGGAGGGGCCTGGCGCCCGCCTGCTCAGGGCCCCCCAGGCCGCCATCACCCGCAGCCTGGTGGAGGCCTGTCCGCGCCTGCCGCTCAGGCCGCCAGGCTCCACCAGTGGGGTTTCATGAAGTAATCCTCGTCTTCGTACTCCACCAACAGGCCGGCGCCGTAGCCCACCAGATCGGCGGGGGTCACGGCAAAGCCCAGGTCACGGGCCATGCCCGCCACCACATCGGCATCGGCGGCGGCGGTGCTGGAGAGCTGCTCCTGCAAGGCCGGGGTTTGCAACACCCGGCTGATGAACGCCTGCAGATCCTGTTGCGCCATAGAACGGGAGTCCGCGTGGAAGACCGCTGCAGTCTGGAGGCCCTGGGGCTGGCCGAGCACGCGGCGGCGCAACAACACCAGCAGTTTGTCAAACACGGCCGGCAGGGGCGCCTCGCACACGATCCGCTCGCCGCTCACCGGGTGGTTGAGCCCCAACTGCACCGCGTGCAGGGCCTGGCCGGGCAGCTCCAGCGGCAGCTTGCGGCAGCGGGAGTAGGTGGGATCGCCCACGATCGGGTGATTGATATGGGCGCAGTGCACCCGGATCTGGTGGGTGCGGCCCGTATCGAGCTTGAAGCGCAACAGGGAGAAGTCGCCCAGCCGCTCCAGCACGCGCCAGTGGGTGCAGGCATGGCGGCCGCTGCCGTCGCTCACCACCGCATATTTCTTGCGATCCACCGGATGGCGGCCGATGGCGGCCACGATCGTGCCGGCATCGGCGGCCGGCTGGCCGTGCACCACCGCCAGGTAGTCGCGCGAGGCGATCCGCTGTTGGATCTGCACCTGCAGCTTCACCAGGGCTTCCTGGCTCTTGGCCACCACGATGCAGCCCGTGGTGTCCTTGTCGAGCCGGTGCACGATCCCCGGCCGCAGCTCGCCGCCGATGCCGGGCAGGTCGGGGCAGTGGTGCAGCAGGCCATTCACCAGGGTGCCGTGTTTGTTGCCCGGCGCCGGATGCACCGTGAGGCCGGCGGGCTTGTTGAGCACGATCAGGTGGGCGTCTTCAAACAGCACATCCAGGGGGATGGCCTCGGGCTGGAGGTAGGCGAGCGGCTCGGGCGGCGGCATCCACAGCTCCACCGTGTCGTGCAGGCGCAGGGGCGTCTTGGCGCGGCCGGTGCCGCCGTTCACCCGCACATAGCCGGCATCGATGAACTTCTGAATCCGGGCCCGGCTCTGCTCGGGCCGCTGGGCCACCAGCCAGCGATCGAGCCGCAT
>JAGYNF010000109.1 GCA_018400215.1 Cyanobium sp. M55B138
CTACGGGCGGGTGATCAGCGCGCAGGACACCGGCAACGTGCGCAACCAGACGGCGGGCGGGGTGGGGCTGCGCTGGGCTCCGATCACCAACCTGAACCTCAACCTGTTCACGGAGGCCTACCAGGGCCAGATCGGCCAGGCCGACAGCAGCGATCTGCTGCTGCGCGTCACCGCGTCGTTCCTGGATCAAGGCGACTGGTCGGCGGAGTGGCGGGAAGACCGGCGGGCGTGGAACGAGCGGGCGCTGTATGTGGATGCGGCCTGGTTTGTGAACCAACAGCAAACCCTCAGCCTGCTGCGCTATAGCCAAGGGCGCACCTGGCGGCTGGGCAGCGATGCGGCGCAAACGATCAGTCCATACGTGCTCGGCCAGCTCTCGCAGCAGAATGACGCGATGGCCTTTCGGGTGGGGGCGGGCGTGCGCTGGCAGCTGTGGTTTGACGACGACGCACTGCGTGCCTACCGGCGCAAGCTCACGCTGCGCGGCGAACTGCAGCAGTCGCTGGCGGGCGATCTGTATCGGAACAGCACCGGCGTGGTGTTCAGCATTCAGGCCGACCTGTGAGGCGCTGGTTGCTGGCCCTGCTGCTGGCGTTCTGGCCAGCGTCGGCAGCGGCAGACACGCTGTTCTATCAGCCGTTGATCCGCGATGCGGCGCTCACAGCAGACCAGTGGCAGCAGCTGTGGCAGCAGGCGCAGCGGGACGGCTACCGGCAGGTGATCGTGCAGTGGAGCGCCTACGGCGACGAGCGCTTTTCAGCGGGCGACTGGCTGCTGAGCAGCCTGGCGGCGGCGCAGCAGCAGGGGCTGGCGCTGGTGATCGGGCTGGCGGCCGATCCGCAGTACTTCCGCACCGTGCAGCAACCGGGCTGGCAGGACCAGTTCAGCAGCTACTGGGCCGGGATGCAGCGGCAGTCGCTGCTGGAGCAGCAACGGCTGCAACCGCTGCTGGCGGCGCGGGGCATCGCGGTGGCGGGCTGGTATCTGCCGGCGGAACTCTCCGATCGGCTGTTTCAGGAGGGGCGCCGCCGCCAGGACACGCTGACGCAGCTGCAAGAGCTGGCGAGCCGCCTCGATCGGCCGCTGCACGTGAGCGCTTACAGCACGGGCGTGCTCTCACCCGAGGGAAATGCCAGCTGGCTCAGCGGCCTGGAGCAGGCTGGGCTGCGGGTGTGGTGGCAAGACGGCGAGGGCACCCGCGAACTGCCGGCACCGGTGCGGCAGGCCTACCGCCAGGCGCTGCCCTGCGCAATCGGTGTGGTGCGCGAGGCATTCAGCCAAGTGTCGGTCGCCGATGCGCCCTTCCAGGCCGTGCCGGCCACGCCCCAGCCGCCCCTCCCTTGCCACACGGATGCGGTGTTTTCGCTGCGCTACCTGCCCTGGGCAGGGGTGCTGCGGCAGGGCGGGCCAATCGACAAGAGTCACCAAAGTCTTGACAGGGATTAATGACGGACCCGAGAGGCGTGAGCGATTTCTGGGCGAGATGGAGAAGGTAGTGCCGTGGAAAGCACTGCTTGTTCTGATTGAACCCCACTTGCCAAGACCAGTTCCACATGTAGGGGGCGAAGCCCAAGTGTGCCGGAGGCACGAGAACGAGAAGAAGCAGATGGATCCGGAGATGCACCAGACCAAGAAGGGGAATCCAGTGGTGCCACCGCTGCGCGGAAGTCAAGGGCTACGGCCTGGATAGTGAGAGCGGCCCCATCCCCATGGGGCTGCGCACTCTGGTGACGCTGCAGCAGCAGGCCGAGATCCGCGCCTTCCGGGAGCGACTCAGCTGGGAAGTGGATCTGGAGGCCCAGCGCCTCGACGAACACACCGAGGCCGCTCAGAAGCTGCCGTGATCGTTGTTGGCTCCTCGGTGTGGATTGATTTCTTCCATGGAGTGAGCACCCCTGAGGTAGAGCGTCAGCTGGATGGGTTGCTCGGGGTGACTTCGCTGGCGATCGGCGACCTGATCCTGGGGGAGGCGATGCAGGGGTTCCGCAACGAGCGGGTTGCGGCCACTGCCCGCCAGCTATTCCGTTCCCTGGCCCTGCTGCCGCAGCCTGGGAGCAGACAATGGCCTCTGGTTTTCAAGAAGACAGCCATGGCCTCCGGCATCACGGTCACCTCCAACCCCGATCCGGTGCAGCTGGAGAGCCTGGGCGTGATGAGCTGGCCCACCTGGGGTTGTGAGGTGAACACCTTCCCCTGGACCTACGACGAACAGGAAACCTGCCTGCTGCTGCAGGGGGATGTCACGGTCACCCCGAGTGGCGGGGAGCCGGTGCGCTTTGGCGCCGGGCTGAGCTGCACCTGGGACGTGCACGCCCCGGTGCGCAAGCACTACCGCTTTGGTTGAGCGTTGCCGCCAGAGTGGACCCGATGCAGACACCACCTCGGCCCACGCCCCGTGAGACGACCGAGGCGATGGTGCGCACCATCGGCCGGGAGCTGGCCATCTGCTGCGGGTCGTCAAGATCGACGGTGCGCAGGTGTAACCCAAAGGACTTGGCCAGGCCCCTCTGTTGCGCCAGATCGAAATAGGCGTAGCCCGGCCAGCGCGCCAGCGGCACCGTGAGAGTGGCGCCGCCTCCCCCGCCGCCTCCCACACCACAGCCCGCCAGCAGCAGCGCCAGCCCCGCCATCCAGCCCGCTTGCCTGCCAGCCCGTCGCTGCACCATCGGCGCCTCCCGCCCCACGCCCTCCCTGCTGGGCAGGTTCAGCCCAGCGGGCAAGCCGCCTGTGCCCTCAGCCATGACCCGCCTGGAGCGTCTTGTTGAGGACATGCTCCTGTTCAATGAGCGCTTCATCAGTGAGCGCATCAATCAAAGGGGGCCGATTGGCGTCCATCCTTCTGCCGTCTGCCTTCTGCCGTCTTCCCGGTTTTCCGCCCGCGCCGGCTGGACGGCAGCCACCACAATGGAAGGATTACGCAGCGGAGCCTGAATGGGTGTTCTCACGGCACTGGCGATCCTGGCGGGCCTGATCGTGGTGCATGAGGCCGGCCACTTCTTTGCCGCCACCTGGCAGGGCATCCGCGTGAGCAGCTTCTCGATCGGCTTCGGGCCGGTGCTGCTGGAACGCCAGCGGCGCGGCGTGCAGTTTGCCCTGCGGGCCATCCCGCTGGGCGGCTTCGTGGCCTTCCCCGACGACGACGACGCCAGCGCCATCCCCAAAAACGACCCCAACCTGCTCAGCAACCGCCCCCTGCCCCAGCGCGCCCTGGTGATCGCCGCCGGTGTGCTCGCCAACCTGCTGCTCGCCTGGCTGGTGCTGGTGGCTCAAGGTGTGGTGGTGGGCATCCCCGCCGGCTTCAGTGCCACCCCCGGCGTGCTGGTGAGCGGCGTGCAGCCTGGCCAGCCCGCCGCCCTCGCCGGCCTCCAGCCCGGCGACCGCATCCTCAGCCTCGATGGCAACCCGATCGCCGGCGGCCAGGACGCCGTTTCGGCGCTGGTGGATGTGGTGAAGGCCTCCCCCGACCGCGGCCTGGCCCTGGTGGCCGAGCGCGGCCAACGCCAGCTCGAACTCCAGCTCACCCCCAGCGACGTGGGCGGCAGCGGCCGCATCGGCGCCCAGCTGCAGCCCTTCGGCAGCGAGGCCTACCGCGCCGCCCGAGGCCCCCTCGAACCGATCCGCCAGGCCAACCGCGACTTTGTGGTGCTGGTGCGCCGCACCGCCGGCGGGTTCTTCACCCTGATCACCCACTTCGGCGAAACCGCCGGCCAGGTGAGCGGTCCGGTGAAGATCGTGGAGATGGGTGCCACCCTGGCCACCCAGGGCGGCAGCAGCCTGTTCCTCTTCGCCGCCCTGATCTCGATCAACCTGGCGGTGCTCAATGCCCTGCCCCTGCCCCTGCTCGATGGCGGCCAGTTCATGCTGCTGCTGCTCGAGGGCCTGCGGGGTCGGCCCCTGCCGGAGCGCTTCCAGATGGCCTTCATGCAGTCGGGCTTCGTGTTCCTGGTGGGGCTGAGCCTGGTGCTGATCGTGAAGGACACCTCCCAGCTGCCGGCCGTGCAACAGCTGCTCAGCCGTTGAGCCCCCCGTGCCATGCCCCGCTTTGCCAGCGCCCGCCAGCGGGCCCCCCAACTGCTTGAGCGGCTCGGGCAGCTCTATCCGCACGCCACCTGTTCCCTGGATTGGAGCACGCCCTACGAGCTGCTGATCGCCACCATGCTCTCGGCCCAGTGCACCGATGTGCGGGTGAACCTGATCACCCCGGCCCTGTTCGAGCGCTTCCCCGATGCCGCCGCCGCCGCCGCCGTGGAGCCCGCCGCCGTGGAGCCCTATGTGAAGTCGGCCGGCTTCTTCCGCAACAAGGCCAAGGCGATCGTGGGCGCCTCCCGCCTGCTGATCGAGCACCACGGCGGTGAGGTGCCCCAAACCATGGAGGAGCTGCTGCTGCTACCCGGCGTGGCCCGCAAAACCGCCAGCGTGGTGCTGGCCTGGTGCTTCGGCATCAACGCCGGGGTCACCGTGGACACCCACGTGGCGCGCCTGGCCCAGCGCCTGCGCCTCAGCCGCAACACCGATCCCCGCCGGATCGAACCCGACCTGATGAAGCTGGTGCCCCAACCCGAGTGGCAAAACCTCTCGATTCGGCTGATCTTCCACGGCCGCGCCGTGTGCAGCGCCCGCAAGCCCAACTGCCCCGGCTGCCCCGTCGCCGACCTCTGCCCCATGGGGGGCACCGCCAGGCGGTAAGCTCAGAAATCCAGTACCGATCGCACTCCAGCCCGCATGGCGAAGAAGTCGATGATTGCGCGCGATGTGAAGCGCAAAAAAATTGTGGAGCGCTTCGCCGCCAAGCGGGCCGTGCTCAAGGCCGCCTTCGAAGCAGCTGCCGATCCGATGCAGCGGCTGGAGATCCACCGCAAGATCCAGGCCCTGCCCCGCAACAGCGCCCCCACCCGGGTGCGCAACCGCTGCTGGGCCACCGGCAAGCCCCGGGGTGTGTATCGCGATTTCGGCCTCTGCCGCAACCAGCTGCGCGAGCGCGCCCACAAGGGTGAGCTGCCCGGCGTGGTCAAGTCGTCGTGGTGAGTGGCGGCTGATCACCCCAACCCTTTGGCGTCCTGCGGGGCGCTTTTTTTTGCCCTGTGTCACCAGCGCTACCACCTAGGTGCGAGAATGGCACACGACAAAGAGAAATAAGCCCACGTGCAAGGACAAACTCAGTCGATCTCCTTCGATGGTCGGGAGATCCGGCTGACCACCGGTCGGTTCGCCCCCCAGGCTGGGGGTTCGGTGATGGTCGAATGCGGTGACACCTCCGTACTGGTGACCGCCACCCGCTCCAGCGGCCGCGAAGGCATCGATTTCCTCCCCCTGATCTGCGACTACGAAGAACGGCTCTACGCCGCCGGTCGCATCCCCGGCAGCTTCTTCCGCCGGGAGGCCCGCCCCCCCGAGCGCGCCATCCTCACCTGCCGGCTGATCGATCGGCCGATGCGGCCCCTCTTCCCCTCCTGGCTGCGCGACGACCTGCAGATCGTGGCCACCTGCATGTCGCTCGATGAGCGCGTGCCGCCCGATGTACTCGCCGTGACCGGCGCCTCGATGGCCACCCTGCTGGCCCGGATCCCCTTCCATGGCCCGATGGCGGCCGTGCGGGTGGGTCTGCTGGGTGACGACTTCGTGCTCAACCCCAGCTTCCGCGAAATTGAGCGCTCCGAGCTCGATCTGGTGGTGGCCGGCACCCCCCAGGGCGTGATCATGGTGGAGGCGGGCGCCAACCAACTGCCCGAGCAGGATGTGATCGAAGCCATCGACTTCGGCTACGAAGCGGTGGGTGAACTGATCAAGGCCCAGCAGGCCCTGCTCAAG
>JAGYNF010000011.1 GCA_018400215.1 Cyanobium sp. M55B138
GGGCCAGGCGGAAACACCAGGGGGCCCACCAGCCAGGGATCCACCAACACCCGCAGGCCGGCGATCTCCAGCAGCCAGCCATTGGCGCCGTAGTAGGTGGCGGCAAAGGTGGAGGCGCTCATGGCAGCAACGCCGCGGCCATGAGCACGGGGCGCCGCCGCGGCGCCGGCACGATCAGCCGCCAGACCAGCACGGCCAGGCTGAGGCCACGGACGGTGCTCACGAGAGCCAGCGCCAGGCAGAGGGGACAGTGGCTGAGCGACATGAACAGCGGCGGCCAAGGGCTGCCTTCAGCCTGGCAGACCTGTCCCGGGCCTGAAGGCTGCTGAAATGAAGTCTGTGCATCGCCCGTGAGGGGAGACCATCGTGCTGCGGCTGAGTGAGCTGAAGTTGCCCCTCGACCACAGCGACGCCGAGCTCAGCGCCGCCGTCTGCCGGCGCCTGCGGCTGAAGCCGGAGCAGCTGCGCAGCCACGTGCTGGTGAAACGCAGCGTGGACGCCCGGCGCCAGCAGCCGATCCGGCTGGTGTACTGCCTCGATCTGGAGCTGGCCCTCTCAGCCGCTGCCGAGAGCCGCCTGCTGCACCGCTTCCAGCACGACCCCCACCTGCGGCCCAGTCCAGATGAGCGCTACCAGTTTGTGTGCAGCGTGAGCGCTGCGAACTGGCCAGGGACCAGGCCCGTGGTGGTGGGGTCGGGCCCCTGCGGCTACTTTGCGGCCCTGCTGCTGGCCCAGATGGGGCTGCGCCCCCTGCTGCTGGAACGGGGCCAACCGGTGAAGCAGCGCACCGCTGACACCTTCGGCTTCTGGCGCGGTGACCGCCCCTTCAATCCGGAATCCAATGCCCAGTTCGGTGAGGGCGGCGCCGGCACCTTCTCCGACGGCAAGCTCTACAGCCAGGTGAGCGAGCCGCGGGCCTACGGGCGCAAGGTGCTGGAGGAGCTGGTGGCGGCCGGTGCCAACCCCGAGATCCTCACCCTGCATCGCCCCCACATCGGCACCTTCAAGCTGGCCACGGTGGTGCGGGGCCTGCGCAGCCGGATCGAGGCCCTCGGCGGGGAGGTGGCCTTTGAACGGCTAGTCACCGGGCTGGAGCTGGAGCCGGAGAGCCGGGCCGTGCGGGCGGTGCTGCTGGCGGATGGCGACCGCATCGCCACATCGGCTGTCGTGCTGGCGGTGGGGCACAGCGCCCGCGACACCTTCCAGTGGCTGCAGGCAGGCGGCATCGCCCTGGAGCCAAAACCCTTCGCCATGGGTGTGCGGATTGAACATCCCCAGCCCCTGATCGATGCGGCCCGCTGGGGGAGCGCCGCTGGCCATCCCCGCCTGAGCGCAGCGGAATACAAGCTGGTGCATCACTGCCGGGAGCCCGCCAATCTCGGCCGGGATGTGTACAGCTTCTGCATGTGCCCCGGCGGCCTGGTGGTGGGTGCCACATCGGAGGCCGGCGCGGTGGTGACCAATGGCATGAGCCAGCACTCCCGCAACGACCGCAATGCCAACAGCGGCATCGTCGTGAACGTGACCCTGGCCGACCTGGAGCCCTACGGCCAGGGCCCGGGCGATCCCCTGGCCGGGGTGGCCTTTCAGCGCCACTGGGAACAGCGGGCCTTTGTGGCCGGGGGCGCCAGCCTGCGGGCACCGGCCCAGCGCCTGGGCGACTTTCTGGCGGGGCGCAGCAGCGCGGGCAGTCCAGCGACGGGTGAGGTGCAGCCCTCCTACCAGCCCGGCGTGGTGTTCACAGACTTGACCCCCTGCCTACCGCCCTTTGTAGCCACGGCCATTCGCGAGGCCTTGCCCGCATTCGAGCGGCGCCTCCCTGGCTTCTGCCGTGCCGATGCGGTGCTCACCGGGGTGGAGACCCGCACCTCCTCCCCCGTGCGCATCCCCAGGCGGGAGGACAACCTCGAATCGATCAACACGCCCGGGCTCTATCCGGCGGGCGAGGGTGCGGGCTATGCCGGCGGGATTCTTTCTGCGGCCATAGACGGCATCAAGGTGGCAGAAAAAATGGCCCTGCGCCTGGTGGAGCAGGGCCAGAGCCCGAATAGTTAGCGAGGCGGCACGCCGCCCCGGGGCCTCACTCGTCGTCCTCTTCCGCAGCACCGAGGGGCAGCAGCTGGATCTGCTTGCGGCCCAGCTTGATCTCGAATTCATCCCCGGGCTGAAGGCCCAGCTGGGCGGTGTAGGCCTTGCCCACCATCAGATTTCCGTTGAATTGCACCCGGGTGGAGAAGCTCAACTTGCGGCCCCCTTTGCCACTCCTGACCCCACCGCCAAGCTCCACGCCCTTGGCGTTGAGCAGGGCTTCGTAGAAAGCCGTGAAATTCAACCGTTCTGAGCCGTCTTTCTTGTGAGAGACATAGCCACAGGCCCGAACAAGGTCGGACTTTGAGGCATCTCCGAGGTCCTTGACCTTGGCAAGCAGGTCAGCGCCTGTCAGCATGGAATGAAATATGCAACATCTGCATTATTACTGCCCGAGGGGAGCCACCGCAAGCGACGACTCCCAACACGACTCCAGGCCATTCACGCCTGATGGCTGTTTGCAGATCCCAGGTTCAAGCCTGGGCCACTATTCCGCTCCATTGCACGGCCTTGACGCCATCGCGCCGCCAGGAATGGAATAACTCCGCTTCGGCCACGGTGCAGAGCGGGCAGACCGCGATCTGCCCCGAGGGGATGCCCAACAGCTCCAGCTGCATGCTGGCCGCCCGGCGGATGTCGAGCCGATCGCGGCCCGGTTCCGGATCGGGGGCCAGCGCCCCACCGCGCCGCAGGGCGGCCAGGGACGCTGGCCCGAGCTCCGGGCTGAGACTCGCCGCCACCTGGGCCGTGACGTTGCGCTCCACCTGATAGTTCTCGCCAGCCACGGCGGGGCCCAGGGCCACCAAGAGGTCGTCCACCGCGCTGCCTGCGGCCACCAGACAACCCACGGCCTCGGCCAGGATTCCCCCGGCCACGCCACGCCAGCCCGCATGGCAGGCGGCCACGGCACCGCGCATCGGATCGGCCAGCAGCACCGGCGTGCAGTCCGCGCCACACACCCACAGGCTCTGGCCAGGGGCGTCACTCACCAACCCATCCGCCTCAGGCCACGGCTCCGCGGGGGCGGCACTGGCGGCCAGCACCCGGGCGCCATGCACCTGGCGGGGGCGGTGCACCGTGACGCCAGCACTCAGGTATCCGGCCAGCACCTCGGGCGTTCGCCCCTGCCACTGGCGGGTGAAGAACCCGTGTTCAAAGCCGGCCAGCAGATCGGCCTGGAGGTAGTACCCCCCGTAGCAGCCCACCCAGGTCCATCCCGGCAGGGCGTTGAAGCCCTGATCCGGGCGCAGGAAGGGTGCATCAACGGCCTCGGCCATGGCTCTCAACAGGCGTGGAGATGGTCTAGGCGTCCGGCAGGTCGCGCAGCAGCCAGAAGCCCTCAAACTGCTGGTCGCCATCCTGGGCCTGAACAGCCAGGAATTGCAGGCCAGCGGCCTGCTGGCGCGCCAGGGCAAAGGCCGCGCGGGCAGCCTCGGCCTCCTCGGCCGCCAGGTTCCCCAGCGACCAGCGATCCTCCAGGCCGGCTTCCAGCACCAGCTGGCGCCCGTCGATTTCCAATCGCACCGGCTCCAATCCAGCCACCCATCCGGCGATGGCCAGGGCCCGCGAACCGCCGAACAGCCGCACACCCGGCACGGTGGCCTGGGGATCGAGGCCGGCCGGCAGCGGCACCAGGGCGCTGAAGCTGCTGCGCCACTGCCCGGCTGAAGCCAGGGCTTCAAGCGGCAGGCTGGCCCAGCACCAGCTCTCCCCACGGGCGGCTTCCGGCAGGGGCACCGGCACGGGGCGGATCGCAACCGGGGGCGGAGCCAGGGGGCCCACCAGGTAGCCCTCTTCCGCCGGATACACCTGCCGCTGGCGCTGCTCCAGCCAACTCACCAGAGCGTAGGTGCGGCGGCTGGCCACCAATTCCATGCCCAGCCCCTCGGCGGCCCGCTGCACCATGGTGCGCATCGAGGCCCTCCAGCAGCGCAGTCGCCGGGGCGGAGCGAAGCCAGCGGCCTGGGCCTCGACCAGGGCCTGCTCAAGGGCTTCCCGCAACCACAGCGAGTTGACGCTGGCGGCCGGACAGATCCGCAACCACTGAAAGGTGTCGCCGATCGCTGCACCGTCCTCACCCACCTCCGGGGTGGAGCAGATCAACAGCTCCCAGCGCTTTTTGCCATCGGGCTCCAGGATCGGCCGGGAGTAATAGTCGAGCTCCCAGTCGGGCCCGATGGCAGCGCCGCTGGCGATGGAGCTGCTCATCCGGCCTGCTGTTCATGCTGGCGCAGCAGGGATCGGGCCCGATGGGCCCGATCTTCCGCCTCGGCCATCACCTTGTCTTTCTCGATCAACAGCTCCCCGGGCTGGCCCTCCAGCAGGGCCGTGTTGAGGGCAATCCGGCCGCGGCCAGGATCGAGGTCGGTGACCAGGGCCCGCACCCGATCCCCCTGGTCGAACACCTCGCGCAGGTCCCGCAACTGGCCGGCGCTGATGCAGCTCTGGTGCAGCAGGCCGCTGATGCCGCCCAGGTCCACAAAGAGGCCGTAGGGCTTCACCGACACCACCACCCCCTCCACCAGCTGCCCCACCTCCAGCTGGGCAAAACGGGCGGCCGTGGCCGCCTTTTTCTCCGACAACACCAACTTGCGGGTGTCGGGATTCACCTCCAAGAAGGTGGCGCCCAGGGTCTTGCCCACCAGGGCTTCGTGGTTGTCGCCATCCAGCAGCTGGGAGCGGGGAATGAAGCCGCGCAGGCCCTCCAGGTCGCAGGTCACACCGCCGCGGTTGAAGCCATTCACCTTGACCTGCACCACCTTGCCCTCCTTCTCCATGCCCCGCACGGTCTCCCAGCTCTGGCGGAGGGCCAGGGCCCGGGCACTCACCGTGACCATGCCATCGGCGTTCTGCTCACCGGTCACGAGCACCTGCACCTCGGTGCCCCTGGGGAACCGCTCCTTGAGGTTGGTGATCACCCCCAGGGCTGCTTCTTTTTTCGACATGAAGCCGGGGGCTTTGCCACCGATGTCCACATAGACCCCATCGCTCTCCACGCCAACCACCGTGCCGGTCACCACCTCGCCGGTGCTGCCGACAAAGTCCTGCTCGTCGAGGGCGGCCAGAAACGCGTCCGCGTCGAAATCAAATTCATCCACGGTGCGGCTCGTTGCCGCCGTCGCCGCCTGAGCCACAGCGCTGCTGCGGGCCTCTGGGCGGCTGGATTGCGGGCCCAGCAGGTCGGCCATGGTCATGCCGGCCATGGCGCCCAGGTCGAACAGCTCCTCATCCGTGCGGCCCTGGGTTGGGGCCGGTTCGGGACGGCTGGGCGCCGCCGCCGCAGGGGGAACGGGGGGCGCTTCAGCTTCAGCCGCCACGGGGGGATCGTCCTTTTTGATCATCAACACCTGGGGCGGCCGGCGCACCGGGGCCGTGGGCTGGGGTCGGGGCGAACCTGGAGGGACAGGCCGGCCTGAGGACGCGGGCGTTGGCTTGCCGGATCCGGCCATCTCCACTCTGGACTGACAGCCGCACACTGTAGGGATTCGATTCCAGGCCGATGTCACCGCAACGCCATCTCGCGCGCCTCGCCTGGCCCCAGGTGCGGGATGCGGCTGCCCAGCCGGGCAGCACGGTGGTGTGGCCCTGGGGGTCCGTGGAACAACACGGTCCCCACTTGCCGCTGGGCACCGATGGCCTTTTTGCCGAACGGGTGCTGGACGCGGTGCTGCACGACCTGCCGGCAGAACGGCCGATCTGGCGCTTGCCCCTGCAGGCCATCGGCTTTTCACCGGAGCACCAGGGGTTCCCGGGCACCCTCAACCTGTCGGCCCCCCTGCTGATCGAAGTGGTGACCACCGTTGGCCGCCAGCTGGCCGAGGCCGGGTTCCAGCGGCTGGTGTTGCTGAATGGCCATGGCGGCCAGATCGCCCTGCTGCAGACCGCTGCCCGCACGCTGCGGCTGCAGGCCCCAGGGCTGGGGGTGTTGCCCTGTTTCCTCTGGAGCGGACCGGAGGGACTCAGCGAGCTCATTCCCGCCCCAGAGCGGCAGCACGGACTGCACGCCGGCCTGGCGGAAACCAGCCTGATGCTGCATCTGGCGCCCCAGCAGGTGGGGGACCAGCGGCCCGAGGATGGGGTGCTGGCCCAGGGGCCTCCCGAGGGATGGGACCTGGAGGGGCAGGTGCCGGCGGCCTGGCTCACCGGCGACCTCAGCTCCAGTGGCGTGATCGGCAATGCGGCTGGGGCCAGCACCCGCCTGGGCGAAGCCCTGTTTGGACGCCTGGTGAGCGGCTGGCATCGCCGGTTCGAAAGCCTGCTGCTCAGCGACTGGCCGCCCATCCGCCCGGAGCCGTTCGGCTGAAAACCGGTGGCGCTGGTTACAGTTGGCGGATCTGATCCCGAATTGCGGCCGTCATGGTGACGTTAACCACAGAACAAGCAGTCCCAGGCGCCACTCCTGCCTCCCAGGAGGCCCCGGCCGCTGCAGCACTGGCCGGCCTGCCGGACTTCAGCAGTGCCGCCTACAAGGACGCCTACAGCCGCATCAACGCCATCGTGATCGAGGGTGAGCAAGAGGCCCACGACAATTACATCTCCCTCGGCAGCCTGCTGCCCGACCAGGCCGATGAGCTCAGCAAGCTCGCCCGCATGGAGCTGAAGCACATGAGGGGCTTCACGGCCTGCGCCAAGAATCTTGAGGTCACGGCCGACATGCCGTTTGCCAAGGAATTCTTTGCCCCGCTACACAACAATTTCCAGGCCGCCCTGGCCGAGGGAAAAGTTACAACCTGCCTGTTAATTCAGGCCATTTTGATTGAAGCCTTCGCAATTTCCGCCTATCATATTTATATTCCTGTAGCCGATCCATTCGCCCGCAAGATTACCGAAGGGGTGGTGAAAGACGAATACACCCACCTCAATTACGGCCAGGAATGGCTGAAGGCCAACCTCGAAACCGTACGCGAAGAGCTCACGGAGGCCAACCGGGCCAACCTCCCCCTGGTACGCCGCATGCTCGAGCGGGTTGCGGACGACGCGGCGGTGTTGCAGATGGATCAGGAGGACCTGATGGCCGACTTCCTCAGCTCCTATCAAGAAGCCCTCATGGAAATTGGCTTCACGGGCCGTGACATTGCCCGGATGGCCGCAGCCGCCCTGGTGGGTTGAGCCTCCACCTGCACTTTCGTGGCAGGATGTAGCGTCGATCACACCGCCTGAGCTCGCCCATGTTCGGCCTGATCGGTCACTCCACCAGCTTCGAGGAGGCCCGCAACAAGGCCCGCTCCCTGGGCTACGACGCGTACGCCGACGGCGACCTCGACATGTGGTGTGCCGCTCCGCCCCAGCTGGTGGAGCGCGTCACCGTGACGGGATTGACGGGCCAAACCATTGAGGGTGCCTACATCGATTCGGTGTTCGTGCCCGAGATGTTGCGTCGGTTCAAAACCGCCAAGCGCAAGGTGCTGAAGGCGATGGAGTTGGCCCAGAAGACTGGGATCGACATCACCGCCCTGGGCGGATTTACCTCGATCATTTTCGAGGATATGAATTTGCTCAGGGAAGAGCGCGTCAGTGCTGTGGAGCTCAACTGGGAACGCTTCACCACCGGCAACACCCACACGGCCTGGGTGATCTGCCAGCAGGTGGAGATCAACGCCCCGCGCCTGGGCATCGACCTGAACCGGGCCAAGGTGGCCGTGGTGGGGGCCAGTGGCGATATCGGCAGCGCCGTGTGCCGCTGGTTGCAGCGCCGCGGCGTGGCAGAGCTGTTGCTGGTGGCCCGTCGGCCCCAGCCCCTGGTGGATCTGCAGCAGAGCCTGGGCGAAGGCCGGATTCTCTCCCTCGAGGAAGCCCTGCCGGAGGCCGACATCGTCGTCTGGGTGGCCAGCCTGCCCCAGGGTCTCCAGATCGAGACCGCCACACTGCCCAGGCCCTGCCTGATGATCGACGGTGGTTACCCCAAGAATCTCGACACCAAGGCCGCTGCCCCTGGCATCCACGTGCTGAAGGGCGGCATCGTGGAGTTCTGGCAGGACATCGGCTGGCAAATGATGGAACTGGCAGACATGGCCAAGCCCCAGCGCCAGATGTTTGCCTGCTTCGCCGAGGCGATGCTGCTCGACTTCGAGGGGATCCACACCAATTTCAGCTGGGGGCGCAACAACATCACCCTGGCGGCCATGGACCTGATCGGTGCGGCGTCCCTGCGGCACGGCTTCCGCGCCCTCGAGCTCGATCCCGCCCCCCAGCCGGCCACCAGCCTCGCCACGGCCTGATCCACCTGCTCCGCCGGCCATCCACCGGCCCCCCTGTCCCCTTCTTCCCCCCTCCACGCCATGGCCCGACGCGCCCTGCTGGACTTTGAAAAGCCCCTGGTCGAGCTGGAGGAGCAGATCGAACAGATCCGCCAACTGGCCCGCGATTCGGAGGTGGATGTGAGCCAGCAGCTGCTGCAGCTGGAGACCCTGGCCACCCGGCGGCGGCGCGAGATCTTTGCGGCCCTCACCCCGGCCCAGAAGATCCAGGTGGCCCGCCATCCCCAACGGCCCAGCACCCTCGATTACATCCAGGTGATCTGTGATGACTTCATCGAGCTGCACGGTGACCGGCGCGGTTCAGACGATCAGGCCCTAGTGGGCGGGGTGGGACGCATCGGCGATCGGCCCGTGATGCTGATCGGCCACCAGAAAGGACGGGACACCAAGGAAAATGTGGCCCGCAACTTCGGCATGGCCTCGCCCGGTGGCTACCGCAAGGCCATGCGACTGATGGACCATGCCGATCGCTTCCGCCTGCCAATCCTCAGCTTTATCGACACCCCGGGGGCCTACGCCGGGGTGTTGGCCGAGGAGCAGGGCCAGGGCGAGGCCATCGCCGTGAACCTGCGGGAGATGTTTCGCCTGCGGGTACCGATCGTGGCCACCGTGATCGGCGAGGGGGGCTCGGGAGGAGCCCTGGGCATTGGTGTGGCCGATCGGCTGCTGATGTTTGAGCACAGCGTTTACACCGTGGCCAGCCCCGAAGCCTGCGCCTCGATCCTCTGGCGGGATGCGGCCAAGGCCCCGGCGGCCGCCGAGGCCCTGAAGATCACGGCGGCCGACCTGCTCCAACTCGGAATTGTCGATCAGGTGCTCCCCGAACCCTCAGGCGGCAACCACTGGGCCCCCCTGCAGGCCGCAGAAACGCTCAAAGCTGCCCTGATCGAACAACTCGACAGCCTGGGGCCGATCAGTGGCGACGTTCTCTGCGAGATGCGCTACCAAAAGTTCCGCAGCATGGGTCGCTTCCTTGAGGGGGCGGCCCCAGAAACGATTCCAAGCCCTTAAGGTTTGCGTTGGGATCATCCCTTTGCGGATGCTGACCCAGTCGTTTTCCCCCCTTGCGCTTGCCTTCCGTACTGATCACGGGCGCCTCCCGCGGCATCGGTGCTGCCACCGCCCACCGCTTTGCTGCAGCGGGCTACACCCTGCAACTGCTGGCCCGGCCCTCCGACGCCTTTGAGGCCCTCATGGGCGATCTCCGCTCCCTGGGCCATCAGCCCCAGCAGCAGACCGTCGATCTCGGCGATCCCCAGGCCATCGCCCCTGCCCTTGAGGCCCTGCATGCCCGCTGCGGTTGCCCCGATGTGGTGATCAACAACGCGGGCATGGCCTACACCGGCGGCCTGGCGGAGATGGCCCTACAGCACTGGCAAGCGTTGCTTCAGCTCAACCTCACCGCCGTCTTTCAGGTGTGCCAGGCCCTGCTGCCGCACCTGCGACGCCAGGGAGGAGGCCACATCATCAACGTGAGCAGCCACGCCGCCCACCAGGCCTTCCCCGACTGGGGCGCCTACTGCGTCAGCAAGGCCGGCCTGGTGTCCCTGGGGCGCTGCCTGGCGGCGGAAGAGCGCTGCCATGGGATCCGCGTCAGCACCCTCACCCTGGGGGCGGTCAATACACCCCTCTGGGATAGCGAGACAGTCGACAGTTCCTTTGATCGGCGTGCCATGCTTGATCCTGGGCGGGCCGCGGAAGCCTTGCTGTACCTCGCCCAACAGCCCGCCACCCAGGTGGTGGAAGATCTCACCCTCATGCCCGCCGCTGGCGCGCTCTGAGCATTCCTATGACCTCCACCCTGCCTTCCAGCTTCAGCGCTGCCACTGATTCGCCCACGGTTGTGCCGGAAACGGTTGTGCCGGAATCGGCCCCCCTGCCGGTCAGTTTGCGGATCCGCCAGCGACTCGATGCCGCCGGAGTTCCCTATCTGGCCAACGACAACATCGCCGAGCAGCTGCGCGATGGCGAGATGGATCAGTTGGAAATCGAAGTGGCCGGTAAGGTTCGCGAGCTGCTCCGCAGCCTTGTGATCGACATCGACAACGATCACAACACCGAGGAGACCGCCGAACGGGTGGCCCGGATGTACCTCCACGAGGTGTTCAAGGGTCGTTACCACCACCAGCCGAAGATCGCCAGCTTCCCCAACGTCAAGAAGTTGGATGAGATCTACACGGTGGGGCCCATCTCGATTCGCTCAGCCTGCTCCCACCACCTGGTGCCGATCCTCGGCAATTGCTGGATTGGGATCAAGCCCGGTGAACGGGTGATTGGCCTGTCGAAGTTTTCGCGGGTGGCCGACTGGGTGTTCTCCAGGCCCCACATCCAGGAAGAGGCGGTGATGATCCTCGCCGATGAGATTGAGCGGCTCTGCAAGCCCCAGGGGCTGGCGATCCTGGTCAAGGCCCAGCACTACTGCATGAAGTGGCGGGGCGTCAAAGAGCCCCAAACCAGCATGGTGAATTCGGTGGTGCGGGGTGATTTCCGGCATGACCCCAGCCTCAAGGCCGAGTTCTTTGAACTGGTGAAGCAGCAGGAATCCATGCTGGGCACCTGAACCCCCAGCCTCAGGGGGTCGCCAACACCGGCCCCACCGGAGGGGTGGCCTGGCGCCGTACCGCGCCGTCACCGCTCTCCACCACCACCAGCATCACGCTGCTGTCCACATCCTCCGCTCCGAGCAGGTAGGTGGGTCCTTGGGCGGCCTCCAGCCACACCCAGTGGCTGCCACCCGGTGCGAGCCGATACCAGTGGAAGGCCGAGGCGGGCAAGCTGGTGAGTGGCTCGGCCCCGAGGCTGGCGCGCAACAGGGCCCCTTGTTGGGCCTCTCCGGCCAGCACCAGGGTCTGCAGTTGATCAATCTGCTGTTGCACCCCATCCTCCTGGTTGAGGGTGGCCGCAATCTCGGCGCGGAGGGCCCGGATCTGGGCCTGGGGATCAGCACTCACCCCCGGCACACAGGAGAGCTGGCCCCCCACCAGGGAGCAGCCCACCAGATCCTGGCTGCGAGCCAGAGGGGTGAAGCTGGCCAGGCCCACGCCAACCAGGAGGGCCAACAGGCGGGAGAGAGCCATGGGGATCGTGAACGGTGCTGCGATCAATCCTCGCCTGCCGCCGCCGGAGCGGACTGCACCGCCGCCACCAGGGCCCGCACCCGCTCCAGGTCCTTATCCCCCGGGGCCTGTTCCACCCCGCTGGAGGCGTCCAGTCCGGTGGGGTGGAGCCGGCGCAGCACAGCTGGGGCCCGCTCGGCCGTGATGCCCCCCGCCAACCACCAGGGCAGCGGTGGGCTCCAGTCCGCCAGCCAATCCAACGGGATCGCATGGCCCGTTCCCCCCAGCTGATTCGGCACCCAGGCATCGAGCAGCAGGGCATCAACGGCTCCCCCATAGGCGGCGAGGCCCAACAGATCGCTGGGTTGGCGCAGCCGCACCGCCTTCCACACCCCACAGCCGAGCCGTTGCCGCAGGAACGCACAGCGCTCCGGTGTTTCGCTGCCGTGCAGCTGAATCAGCTGATGGCCCAGGCCTGGATCAAGGGCAGCAAGCTGGTCATCGCCGGGGTCGGCAACCACCAGCACGCCTTGGCAATCTGGGGCTGCCGCCCGCATGGCCGCGAACAGGGCCGGCCGTTCCGCCGCCGCCAGGTAGCGGGGTGAACCCGGAACCGCAATCACCCCCAGGGCGTCGACGCCCAGCTGGGCCACGGCTGCGGCCTGGCTGGGGCTGCGCAGGCCGCAGATCTTCAGCAAGGGTGCAGACACGCTTGAACGCTCACCGCAACCCCCTTTCTAAGATCGAAGATGCCAGGACCGGATTGCCGGCAGCTACGGGGGCATGGGTTGTGGGTGAGGGCTGGCAGCTGATCAAGATCCGCGGCATCCCGCTGCGCATTCATCCCAGTTGGTTCTTGATCCTGATGGTGGCCACCGTGGCCTTCCAGCAGCACTTCCGCCTCAACCTGGCCAGTTCAGCCTCGGGGGATCCGGCGGCTGTGGTGTTGTGGGCCCTGGGCCTGGTCACGGCCGTGCTGTTGTTTGTCTCGGTGCTGCTGCACGAGCTGGGCCATTCCCTGGTGGCCCTGAGCCAGGGCGTGCAGGTGAAGAGCATCACCCTCTTCCTGCTGGGGGGAGTGGCCAGCGTGGAGCGGGAGTGCAGCACGGCGATCGGTGCGTTGTTGGTGGCCGCTGCTGGCCCGGCGGTGAGCCTGGTGCTGGGCGTCAGTTTGCTGGCATCCGGCCATGCCGCTGCCCATGTGGCCCCCTGGCTGGGGGTGATGGTCACCGAACTGGGCAGCCTCAACCTGGTGCTGGCCCTGTTCAACCTGCTGCCCGGGCTTCCCCTCGATGGCGGTTTGATCGTGAAGGCCCTGGTGTGGCAGGTGAGCGGCAGCCAGCGCCGCGGGGTGGAGGTGGCCAATGCCTGCGGCAGGTTGCTGGCGTTCTTCGCGATCGGCCTGGGCGTGCTGCTGCTGCTGCGCGGCGCGGGCCTCGGTGGCGCCTGGCTGGTGCTGCTGGGTTGGTTTGGCCTGGGGGCCGTGCGCAATCAGCAGCAGCTGCTGCAGCTCCAGAGCGCCCTCACCAGCGTGACGGTGAAGGATGCCGCCGGACGCCGCTTCCGCGTGCTCGATTCGGGTGCCCGGCTGCGCGAACTCAGCCAACTGCGGCTGGCGGAACCCAGTCCAACCGGGGCGGCCGACTGGCTGCTGGTGTGTGACCGGGGGCGCTGGCAGGGGGTGATCGACGACAGCACCCTGCAGGAACTGCCGGTGCAGCGCTGGGACAGCGACCGGGTCGGTGACCACCTCCAGCCCCTCAGCAGCCTGCCCTGCATCGATGGCGATGCTCCGCTCTGGCAGGCCGTGCAGCAGCTCGAGCAGAGCAACAGCTCCAGGCTGCTGGTGCTCAGCCCAGCGGGGCTGCCCAGCGGCACCCTCGAACCCCCGGAGCTGGGTGAGGCCGTGCTGGCCCGGCTGGGGGTGAAATTGCCCGATGCCCTGATGCAGGCAGCCCGGCGCCACAACACCTATCCGCTGGGGCTGGCGCTGCCCCAGGTGGTGCGGGGCATGCTGGCCTCCGGGGAGTTGCCGCCAACGGAGTTGCCGCCAACCGTGCCCCCCGGCCAGCGGTAGCTGGCCAGGCGTTGGGCCAGCGGGGCCAGTTCGGCGGCCCGCAGGGGTGCGCAGATCGCCACTGGCAAGGGCAGATGCGCGGCCGCCGCCTTCAGCAGCAGCGATTCCAGGGCCAGGTCCGAGGCCGGCAGGGGGGGCAGATCGGGTGCCGCGGCGTCGAACAGCTGCTGCCACAGCTGCCGATCCGGTGCCAGCTGGATGGAGCCGTGTTGCAGCAGCCGTCCTGCCCGCCACAGCTGGGCACTGCCGATCCGCTTGGCGCCATGGGCGTGCACCAGGTCGGCGGCCGTGCTGCTGGCAAAACAATCGGGCGAGGCCTGGGTCGCCGCTGCGGTACCGAAATGGAGGGGCTGACCCAACTGCTCAAAGGCGGCCTGCAACCAGCGACACGCCTGGGCGTAGGCCTGCCGTCGCCCCCTGGGCGGATCGGGCCAGACCAGGGCGTAGCTGAGGTCGCCACCGTGCAGCACGGCCTGGCCACCGCTGGGGCGGCGCACCAGGTCGAGGTGACCGGCCTCGGCCAGGCTCAGCCAATGGGGCGGCAGGCTGCGTTGATGCCAGCCCACGGACAGGGTGGGGCGCTGCCAGCGATAGAGCCGCAGGGCCGGCTGCCCCTGCTCCAGCATCCAGTGGTCGATGGCCATCTGCCAGGGACCAACCAGGCGGCAGCTGGGCAGCAGATGGGTGGCGGCGGGCCGGATGGGTGGGGCCTCAGCCAAGCGGGTCCCAGAAGGCGGCATCGAGCTCCAGGCCCAGCACGGCCGCCATCTGGGCCAGGCCCTGGCGGCAGTTGAGCCCCTGCCCCCGGGACCAGTCGTCGAGCAGGAACAGGCGATGGGTGAGCCAGAGCTCCAGGGATTCCGGAGCAAAGCGCAGACCCTCCGTGCGGTTGAAGCTATGGGGGAGCAGCATCGCCACATGGCGGCTGAGCTGGCCGGAGCTGCGCTCCAGCACCAGTGGCAACCAGGGATAGCGGGCATCGGCCCGCAGGCTCCAGAGACGAACCTCGGGGACCTCCGACAGTTCGCGCGGGTCCTCCGGGTCTCGGGGCCAGTGATAGACGAACTCCAGCTGGGACCCGATCCGCAGCAGGGCGGCGACATCGAGCTCCGCCCAGCCCTTCAACGGAGCCAGATCCAGGGCGCGGATGGCGGCGGCCGAAATCTGGAGGGGCTCCGGCGGCGGGGCGGGGGGCATCAAGAGCTGTGACAGCGATGGCCTCGGTTCTGGACCGTAGCCAACCCAGGCCGAAGAATAGAGCCCGTTGTCTCCTTCCCCAACCATGGTTTCGACCCTCAGCCTGACCCAGGTGCTGATTGCCCTGGTGGTGGCCGCCCACGCCGGTGTGCTCGCCGTGCGTCTCTGCTTCAGTCTCTACAAGGCCTGAGGGGCCTGCGGCCCTTGGCAGCGTGGCGATTTCCCGCTAGAAGCGGGACACTTCCCCAGCTCCAGGCGCCTTGAGGCCCACATCCCGGCCCATCTCAAAGCAGCCACCCACTCAGCCGTCACCGGTGCCCCGTCGGGCCACCCTGATGGAGGCCGGTGCCGCCGCCAACCTCTCCAGCGAGCGACGAGACCTGCACTGCAGCGTGATTGGCCTCACCGTGAAGGTGGGCCTGGTGTTGATGGCTGCCGTGAGCCTGGTGCGGCTGGCCGGCACCTACCAGGAACGCATGGATCGCCAGGGGGAACTGGCGGCGGTGCTGCAGCTGGAGCAGGCCAAGCTGGCCAAGGCACGGGAGCGCTTTGACGTGCTGTTCAGCATGGATGGCGAGCAGAGGCTGATCCGTGAGCAGAACCAGTGGATCGCCCCCAACCGCCTGCGGGTGGTGTGGAAGCCGGTGGCAGGGGCCCCCTGAATCTGGCCGCAGTTGCATCTGTAGGTTGGCCGCAGCCAGCACTGCCCCCGCCCCATGGCCGACACTGCTTCCCCAGGAACGGTTCTGATCACAGGCACCACCTCCGGTGTGGGCCTCCAGGCCAGCCGCGCCCTGGTGGAACGGGGTTGGACTGTGATCACCGCCAACCGCGATCCGGTGAGGGCGGCGGCCGCCGCCGAGGGGCTTGGGGTCGCCAGCGATCGCCTGCACCATCTGCGCATGGATCTGGGCGATCTCGACAGCGTGCGCAGCGGCGTTGAAACCTTGATTGCCTCCGTGGGGCTCAGCCTGGATGCCCTGGTGATCAATGCGGCGGTCTACAAGCCCAGCCTCAAAGAGCCGGAGCGCTCACCCCAGGGCTATGAGATCTCGATGGCGACCAACCATCTGGGCCACTTTCTGCTGATCCAGATGCTTCTGCCCGAGCTGCAGAACTCGAGCCACCCATCGCGTCGGGTGGTGATTCTCGGCACCGTGACGGCGAATTCCAAGGAACTGGGCGGCAAGATTCCGATCCCGGCCCCGGCCGATCTGGGCGATCTGAGCGGCTTTGCCGCTGGTTTCAAGGCGCCAATCGCCATGGCGAACGGCAAGGCCTTCAAGCCGGGCAAGGCCTACAAGGACAGCAAGCTGTGCAACATGATCACCACCCAGGAATTGCATCGCCGCCTCCATGGCAGCACCGGCATCGTGTTCAGCTCGCTCTATCCCGGCTGTGTGGCCGACAGCCCGCTGTTCCGCAACACCCCAAGGCTGTTCCAGAAGATTTTTCCCTGGTTCCAGAAGAAAATCACCGGCGGCTATGTGAGCCAGGCCCTGGCCGGTGAGCGGGTGGCCCAGGTGGTGGCCGATCCGGCCTTCGCCGCCTCCGGGGTGCATTGGAGCTGGGGCAATCGCCAGAGCAAGGAGGGCAAGCAATTCAGCCAGGAGCTCTCCGACAAGGCCAGCAACCCGGCCACGGCCGCCAAGTTGTGGGAGACCTCCCTGCAGCTGGTGGGGCTCAGAGGCGACGGCGGAATCCATCGTTGAAACTCGATCCGCCCTCCTCGACCCGGCTGAGCTTCCAGACATTGCGACTGAGGCGGCGGGCCCGCAGGCCGCCGCGCCGCACCTCCGTCCCGCCAGGACGGGCACCCAGCAGACAGGTGAGCTCGGCCGTGCTGAGTGGGGCGCCGGTTTGGAGGGCCAACTGGGTGAGTTCGAGCCGCTGCTTCAAAGCGGCCAGGTCGGCGCCGCCACCATCCTCGGTGTCGCTCCAGGTCCAGGGGGTATCGGCGTTGGCGAAGGGCGCGGGCTGGCCGATGTTTTGCATCAAACCCAGACCGATCAGCGCCAGGGCCTGCTCCGGCTTGATGCCCTGGGCCGTGGCCTCGGTGAGCCAGTCCGCCATGGCCCCGGCAGCAGGGGGGGCACCCACCGGTTCGGATACGGCTTCAGCATTGCGCGACCTGCTGGCCATGGACGATCAGCGACTGGCCGGACGGTACCGGCTCCAGCCCCATGGGCAAGGGTGGGGGCAAAGGGGCGCGGGTTAAGATCCGGCCCCAGCCCACCAGACCAGTTTTTTCGGCCCTCCTTCGCTCACCGCGTCTTGCCTTCCACCCGCCGCCCACGTGAGAACCAGACGGTTCCTGGCCGGCTGGGGTTGCGCTTAAGCCGTGACAGCAGCGCCGGCCCCAGCATCACCGGCACCGTGGTCGGTGGCGTGGGCTCCCGCGCTGATCAGGATGGCGCCAGCTGTGTGATCACCACAGACAGTGAAGGGGCCCGGCTGGCCCGGATGACCAGCCATGTGGAGTCGATTGAGCTGCGCACCTATGTGTTCCTCGACTCACTGCAACCCCAACTGGCCGCCTACATGGGCACCGTGAGCCAGGGCTTCCTGCCCATTCCCGGAGATGCCTGCCTGTGGCTGGAGGTGTCGCCGGGGATGGCCGTGCACCGCGTCACAGACATCGCCCTCAAGGCCAGCACCGTGCGCCTGGGTCAGATGATCGTGGAGCGGGCCTTTGGTTCGCTGGCCCTCTACCACCGGGATCAGAGCAATGTGCTCCACTCCGGGGATGTGGTGCTGGAGGCGATCGGCAGCCGTTATGAACAGCGCAGCCTGGCGGATGTGACCTGGACGGAGATCATCCGTGCCATCACCCCGGACCATGCGGTGTTGATCAATCGCCAGAACCGGCGTGGCTCGATGATCCAGGCCGGCATGAGCATGTTCATCCTCGAGACCGAACCGGCGGGTTACGTTCTGATTGCGGCGAATGAGGCCGAGAAGGCCAGCAACATCACCGTCGTGGATGTGAAGGCCGTCGGGGCGTTTGGACGCCTCACCCTGGCCGGGCGC
>JAGYNF010000110.1 GCA_018400215.1 Cyanobium sp. M55B138
GAGGCTGCTGTTCGGCTCCAGGTAGTTCGCCAGGCCCACGGTCACGTCGCGATAGAGCGAGTTGCCGGTGGACAACAGGCTCTGGGCTCCATCACGGCTGCGGGTCGGATCCAGGTCACGCCAGCGGGCCTTTGCTTTGAATCCACCGCGGCCATTGCGCCTCACCTTGACCACGGAGGCAATCGCCGCATCTCCCCGATCGTTGAGGGCCACACTGGTGGCGGGCAGACGGTAATTCCCACCTTTTGTGCGGTAGATACCCTCAAAATGGGAGATTAAATCTGTGTCTTTGCGGTTGCGATAGGCAAAGTTTTTATAGTTGGAAAAGCGACCGGTGATGCTGTCGTAATCGATGAGATAAGCTTCCCCGGTATCGACTCGGTCGCTTGATTTGTTCAGCACCTCTCCCGAGCCGCCTGCAATGGTGTAAGAGCCCTTGCCATTGGCCCAGATGCCGTAGGCGGTATGGGTGATCAGCGGATTGTGGTCGCCTGGAAAGCGGATGGGAATCTGGCGGCCGCCCGCCACCTCCACGATGAAAGCCGTGGAACTCAGGCTGAAGTAACCCGTGAGACCATCGACACCAGCATTGTCGGTGTTCCCTACCGCCAGACCTCCGTCCACCGAATGCACAAAGGTGTAGGTACCAGGGGTCCCCTGCTTGGTGGTGCCCTGCACGCTGCGCCAGCCGCTGGCCGTGGTTCCATCCAACGCACCCGTGTACACGAAGCCCACGATCGCGGGATTCTCGGCCGAAACGGGTTCGCTGCCGAGCTTGCGGGTGTAGGCCCCCACGAGGTTGCCGAATCCGGCACCGAGGTTGTCGGGGCCATAGACACTCGTGCCCTGGGCGCCGAATCGCTTCGGCACGGCCACCGTGGTCCAGGTGCCGGAGCCACTCACACCATCCTTGTTCACATCGTCGAGGAGCCCCTGGTAGACCAGCCCCACAGGCTCGGGACCCGGGGAGTTGTTGGCCCCCACCAGCACGTAGGTGCCGCGCTGATCACCGCCTTTGATTCCCTGCAAATAGGTGACCACCGACCTTGACTGGCCGGGGTTGTATTCAAAGGGCGAGAGGTCCCGATGTGAAGCGATAGCCGTTCCTCAGGTAGGACAGCACAGTAGTCCCCTTGGACGATCAACCAGGCCAGCAGCTGGGCAGGTTTTGATCGCATCAGGCTTGACGCCAGTCTGGCTGGAGGAATGATCGATCTGGAGCCTGATCCATCGCTTTCTGGTGTGATTCGTGCCAGCAACGGCCCTGGGCTCACCCCATGAGCTACATCACTGGTGGGGAGTTGCCTGTCTTGCTGACGCCTTTCTCCTTCAGCCGCGGCCGTAGCGGTACGGAGCTGGGGCTTGCGGATCCCTGGGTGGCGCTGGGTTGAGGTGCCAGGCGGATCAGCCGTTCAAATAGCGAGTCGCGGGCCAGTAGCCGTGCCACCAGCACGCCGCCCAGGCAGGCACTCAGCACGGGCTTGAGCAGCAGCCACTGCTTGCTGAGGGCAAACACCAGAAACAGGGCGGTGATCGGCGTGCGGGCGGTGGCGGCCAGGAAGGCGCCCATGCCGGCGAACACGGCGGTGTTGGGTGGATCGAGGCCGCTGAGCTGCACCAACTCGACCGCCACCAGACCGAGGGCGCCGCCCAGGGTGAGCATCGGCGCGAACAGGCCCCCCGGGGCGCCCACCGCCGCGGCCAGCCCCGTGGTGAGAAACAGCACCACGGCCACCCCCACCGCCATGCCCACGTCGATGGCGCCCATTGCCACCGATAGCCGCACGCCGGCCTCATTGACGAACGCATCCGGCAGGAAGCTGTCGGTGAGCCCCAGCAGCCCGCCGGCCATGGCCAGCTTCAGCGCCAATGACTGCTTCCAGCGGTTGGTGAGGGCCTGCATCCAGAGCAGATAGCGGCAATAGAGCTCGGCGATCAGGGCGATCAACCCCCCCAGGCCAAACAGCAGCACCAGGTCGATGGGCAGCACCTGCACGTAGACGTAGATGGTGCGTTTGAGTTCCAGTTCGCCACTGGTCACCACGCTGGTGGCGTCGATACCCAGACCGGCCAGCCCCATCAGGTCGGCCCAGATGTCAGCCCAGAAGGTGAGACCGATCACGATCAACATCACCATGGGCCTGCCACCCTGCAGCAGGGCTTCCATCGTGTAAAAAAAGCCGCCGATCGGCGCGTTGAATACGGCGGTGATGCCGGCACCCCCCCCAGCGGCCACAATCACCCGGGCAAAGGCGTGGGGTGCCTTCAGCAGCCGGGCCATGCTCCAGCCCACCGAACTGCCCATCTGGATGGCGGGGCCGGAAGGGCCGAGGGGAAAGCCGCTGCCGATGGCCACGATCCCGGCCAGCAGCTTCACCAGGGCGATGCGCAGGCCAATGGGCACCCCCCGCCGCCGCAGGAACAGCATCACCTGGGTGACGCCGGATCCGGAGGCCTCCGGGGCCAGCGTTTCGATCAGCAGGCCAGCGAGCAGCCCGCCAACGCTGCCAAAGCCCGTGAGCACCAGCCAGCCCGGGGCGTCATTCAGCAGCCGCAGCCGCCAGCTGCCCACGCTGGTGATCCCCAGCTGGAAGACCAGCACGGCGCTGGCCGCCGCCAGGCCGGTGAAGGCAAGGGCCAGCCCCACCGCCAGCCAGCGTTGGTCGAGCAGGCGGCGCACGGCCCGCAGCTGGGTCCAGGTGTCTTGGTGGGTCGTGGTCCCCCGCGCTGCGACCGGGCTCACACCTCCGCCAGCACCTGGGCCGCATCGGCGGCGCTCACCACCCGGCCCTGGTCTTCGAAGCCCTCGATCTGGTCGAAGTTGAGGTAGCGGTAGAGCTCGGCGCCGAAGGGATCGATACGCTCGGCGGCGATCGCCAGATACTCCACCGTGCTGGGAATGCGGCCCAGTTGGGCGCATACCGCCGCCAGTTCGGCGCTGCCCAGGTACACCTGGGCGCCGTTGCCGAGGCGGTTGTTGAAGTTGCGGGTGCTGGTGGAGAACACGGTGGTGTTGTCGTCCACCCGGGCCTGGTTGCCCATGCACAGCGAGCAGCCCGGCATCTCCATACGGGCACCGGAGGCTTCAAAGATGGCGGTGTAGCCCTCTTGCTTGAGCATCTCCTCGTCCATCCGCGTCGGGGGGCACACCCACAGGCGGGCGGCGTTCTGGCTTTGCCCCTTGAGCACGGTGGCGGCGGCGCGGTAGTGGCCGATGTTGGTCATGCAGGAGCCGATGAACACCTCATCGATTCGCTCGCCTGCGACCTTCGAGAGCGTTTTCACGTTGTCGGGGTCGTTGGGGCAGGCCAGGATCGGCTCGGTGATTGCATCCAGGTTGATCTCGATCACGGCGGCGTACTCGGCATCGGCATCGGCCTCCAGCAGCACCGGGTTGGCCAGCCAGGCCTCCATCGCCTGGATGCGGCGGGCCAGGGTGCGGGCGTCGCCGTAGCCGCGGGCGATCATGTTCTTGAGCAGGGCCACGTTGCTGCGCAGGTATTCGCTCACCGTCTCCACCGAGAGCTTGATGGTGCTGCCGGCGCAGGAGCGCTCGGCCGTGGCGTCGGTGAGTTCAAACGCCTGCTCCAGCTTGAGGTCGGGCAGCCCCTCGATCTCCATGATCCGGCCGTTGAACACGTTCTGCTTGCCCTCCTTGGCCACCGTGAGCAGCCCTTGCTGGATCGCCACGTAGGGAATGGCGTTCACCACATCGCGCAGGGTGACGCCCGGCTGCAGCGAGCCTGAAAATTTCACCAGCACCGATTCGGGCATGTCGAGCGGCATGGCGCCGATGGCGGCGGCGAAGGCCACCAGGCCCGAGCCTGCCGGGAAGCTGATGCCCAGGGGAAAGCGGGTGTGGCTGTCGCCGCCTGTGCCCACGGTGTCGGGCAGCAGCATGCGGTTGAGCCAGCTGTGGATGATGCCGTCGCCGGGGCGCAGGGCCACACCGCCGCGGGAGGCCATGAAATCGGGCAGCTCGGCGTGGGTTTTCAGATCCACCGGCTTGGGGTAAGCGGCGGTGTGGCAGAAGCTCTGCATCACCAGATCGGCGGAGAAGCCCAGGCAGGCCAGCTCCTTCATCTCGTCGCGGGTCATCGGCCCGGTGGTGTCCTGGGAGCCCACGGTGGTCATCAGTGGCTCGCAGCTGGTGCCGGGGCGCACGCCCGCCAGGCCGCAGGCCTTGCCCACCATCTTCTGGGCCAGGGTGAAGCCCTTGCCGGTGTCGGCCGGGGCCACCGGGCGGATGAACAGCTCGCTGGCGGGCAGCCCCAGCTGGGCGCGCACCTTGTCGGTGAGGGAGCGGCCGATCAGCAGCGGGATGCGGCCGCCGGCGCGCACCTCGTCGGTGATCGTGCTGGGCTTGAGCTCAAAGCGGGCCACGATCTCGCCCGCGTTCGCTTCGCCGCCGGCGCGCTCGATCGTGCCGGCGTAGGGGCGGATGGTGATCACGTCGCCCGTGCTCAGGCCGCTCACGTCGCACTCGATCGGCAGGGCGCCGGAATCCTCAGCCGTGTTGAAGAAGATCGGCGCAATCTTGCCCCCCAGGATCACGCCGCCGCCGCGCTTGTTGGGCACGTGGGGGATGTCGCTGCCGGTGTGCCAGAGCACGGAGTTGATGGCCGATTTGCGGGAGCTGCCCGTGCCCACCACGTCGCCCACGTAGGCCACGGGGTGGCCCTTTTCTTTGAGCTGGGTGATCAGCTCCAGGCCGCCGGGCATGCGGGTTTCCAGCATCGCCGTGGCGTGCAGGGGAATGTCGGGCCGGGTGGTGGCGTGGGTGGCGGGGGAGAGGTCGTCGGTGTTGGTCTCGCCCTCCACCTTGAACACCGTCACGGTGATCTCAGCCGGCAGCTCCGGTTTGGCGGTGAACCAGGCGGCGGCCGCCCAGCTGTCCACCACCCGCTGGGCGTAGGCGTTGGTTTCCGCCAGTTCCAGCACCTCGTTGTAGGCGTCGTAGACGAGCAGGGTGCGGCTCAGGCCCGTGGCGGCGGCCTCGGCGATGGCCGGATCGGCGCTTTCCAGCAACTCGATCAGGGCGCCCACGTTGTAGCCGCCGATCATGGTGGCCAGCAGGCGCACGGCCTCGATCGGGACCACCAGGGGGCTGCTGGCCTCCCCCTTGGCCACCGCCAGCAGCCAGCTGGCCTTCACGTAGGCGGCCTCATCCACCCCGGGGGGGATGCGCTCGCTCAGCAGATGCAGCAGGAAGGTTTCCTCGCCGGCGGGCGGGGCCGCCAGCAGTTCGGTGAGGGCCGCCGTCTGCTCAGCGGAGAGGGGCAGGGCTGGCACCCCCAGGGCCTCGCGCGCGGCGGCGGCGGCGCGGTAGTCGGCAAGGAAGTTGCTGGCGGCCATCGCGGGTCAAGTCAAGCTGCCTTCCATTGTTCTTGGCCGCGGGGCCCTCTGGTGGTGGCAACCGCTGCTGTTGGCCGGCTCCTTAGGGTGGGGGTCTCTTGCGCGGCACCCCCAGGCAGCCCGTTTCCCATGCACGCCACCACCAGCGATCTCCATGTGGTGGAAACCCGGCCGCTGGTGCCGCCGGCGGTGTTGCACCGGGAGTTGCCCCTGACGGAGCGGGCCGCCGCCACGGTGCAGCAGGCCCGCCGCGACATCCAGGCGATCCTGCACGGCCGCGACCAGCGGTTGCTGGTGATCGTGGGCCCGTGTTCGGTGCACGACGTGGCGGCGGCCAAGGAGTACGCCGACTTCATCGCCGAGGCCCGCCAGCGCCACCGGGCTGAGCTGGAGGTGGTGATGCGGGTGTATTTCGAGAAACCGCGCACCACCGTG
>JAGYNF010000111.1 GCA_018400215.1 Cyanobium sp. M55B138
CCACCAGGGCCCAGAGCGTCAGCAGCCCAGCAGCTGCGGCAGATGCGAACTCACGCATGGCTCAGTACCCCAGCCAGACGAGGGCCTGCGCTGCGTGCCGTGGGTCGGCCACTGGATGGCCTGCATCGCTGCACGCCTGCAGGTCGGCTGTGAGCTGTGGGACTGAGAAGCCGTGGTCCTGCAGCAGGTGCACCAGGTCGACGTCGGCCAGCAGCCCGGCCTCGTCAGCGGCCCAGATCACCGAGCGCTCAAAGAGCCCGTGCAGGGCCCATGGGTCGTGCTCGTCGTCGCCCCAGGCATTGGCCCAGTCGTCTCGGCCCCAGGCCAGCTGCTCGGCCTCGAGGATGCCGCCCACGGACTGCGCGCCCGCTGGTGTGGTGGTGGTGGTCATTGATTGATCGCGGTGGTGTTGGTGTCGGTTTGATCTGCACCGTTGCAGACCTCACCTGCCCCGCAATGTCGCGTATGTGTTCAGGGTTGGAGGGAGGGCGTGCGTATCTGTAACAATTCGTAACCTATGGGCTAGGGCAGGGCCTCGCCGGTGGCCAGCACCTGGGCCTCTGCGCCCGCCAGCTCCTGCGGTGCGGATCCTTAATCCGCTACGGGTCTTGCCCCCCTCTCGATTCCTGCAGACAGGGCTGCCGATCACCTGCACCCGGCCCGCCGCAGCTGCCCCGGGGCCTCGATCGGCACCCCGCAGGGGGGATCCGGGTCGCCACGCGCAGGGGACACCACCAGATCACGCGACCCCAAAAGCAGGACCACGGATCACGCGACCCAGGAGGGGGAGGGGTGGGGGAGGGTTTACGGGTGTCGCAGGTGTATGAGCTGCTCTGTTGGTCTCAGTAGAGAAATCAGATTGCAAATAGGGTTGGGCTTGAGCGGAAAAGGGAGACGCCTAGTAAAAATGGAAATCTTGTATAATGTGGGAGATGACACCCCTTCCCACCACTGGGTTGCAGCCAGTGATGGGTGACCCCTAGAAAAGCCTCAAACCTAGGTTTGGCCTAGGTGTGGCTACTAGGTACGGGGCGCCAGCACAGCACTTGATGCCAGCCCATGAAGCCTAGAGACAATGGCCAGGAGAACTTTGTGATGGTCTTCGACGAGATCAGCCGACAAGCCAGCGAGGCCTTGATTGAAAAGCGGTTGCAGCCTCGGGACCTTGCCCTGCTGCTGCTGCTGCTGGGGCACATGAACTGGCGTAGCGGCCGCGTGCGGATCACAGCTGACGCCCTGGCGCGTGAATCTGGCACCAAGCACAGCAACGTCTACCTGTCGCTCAAGCGCCTGCAGAAGGAGCTGTTCCTGGTGCGGGCAGTGGAGCGCTCCTCTGGTGACAAGTTCATGCTGATCAACCCGCGGCTGGTGTCTGTTGGCAGCCCGCAACGCCGTGCGCACCTGTTCCAGCAATTTGACGAGGCGCTGGAGTGAGCTGGCCGGCTTGGCTACGCTGTGGGAGTTCTGCACCATTGCAGCCGTGTCTGCTGCCCTCCAGGCCAAGTCGAAGAACGTCTACCTCGACAGCGGCAGCCGTGGCTTGCTGAGCTGGTGGAGCGTGTCGGTCATCCCTCTGTGGAGGGCTTACGAACTGACCATCGATGCCTTTGGCCAGTCATCTCCTCCCTACATGGGAGCGGGCCTCGGGTTTTTCTATGACCGGCTGTCAGCTCTAAATGCGCTGACAAAATCTGAGCTGGGCACCATGCTCGACGACGTTTGGGATGAGGTTGTCAACGTGAACAGCTTCACCAAAGACGAGCTGGTGATGAAGGTCTTGGCGTACGAGGGGATTTGGGTGGACCTCGCCTACGGCGCGGTCTGACGGTGTACGTTGTGACTAACCATCGGGGTGGTACCCGACGGCCGGCCGCACTGTTCACTGTGTGGTGTTGGTGTGAAGGCCTCTCTGCTTTGGCAGGGGGGCTTTCCTGATGGCCGTCTACCCGATCCCACCTGAACTGGGCATCGGCCGGTTCGCCTACTTCTTCTGCTACATCCTCCGTGAGCTGGGCCTGGCGGAGGAACCAACCAAGCAGCAGCTGCGGATCTGTGAATGGGATGAGGTGGGCCCGGATCGCACGGTGACGGTTGGATTCCGCGGCATTGCCAAGAGCACGATCAGCGGCGCCAGGGCGCTGCATCGACTGCGCATTGACCCGGAGGGGGAGAAGATCCTGATCCCTGGCGCCACTGAAACCAAGGCGGAAGAGATCACCACCTTCATGCAGCGGTGCATCAGGGAAATCGATTTGCTGCAGTGCCTGGCACCAAGTGAAAACCAACGCCAGTCGGTGCTCGCATTTGATGTGGGGCCAGCAATCATCGGCGGTGATGGCGCACCATCAGTGCGGGCCTGCGGCATCCTCAGCCCGTCATTGACCGGCAAGCGGGCAACGATGATCATCCCGGATGACATCGAGACGTTGTCGAACTCGATCACACCGCTCAAGCAGGAGCGGCTGTGGCAGGCGACTACCGAGTTTGAATCCATCCTGCTGCCAAACCAAGGGCAGGCCCTGCCGCGGCAGATCAGCTTCCGTGGCACGCCGCACCTGGAGACCTCCATGTATTGGCGGCTGGTGCGTGAGCGGGGATACAAGATGCGGATGTGGCCAGCTCGCTATCCCAAAGCCGACACGCTGGACATCTACGACGGCTGCATCGACCCGTTGATGGTTGATGAGCTGATGACCCATCCCGCGCTTGAGGGGCAGCCAACAGACCCTGAGCGTTTTGACGAAAGCGAGCTGCTCAAGCGTGAGGTGGGCAGCACCAAAGCCAGCTGGCAGCTGCAGTACATGCTCAACTGCCGGCTGTCGACGCTCGACAAGTTTCCGATTCGCCTGGGCGACCTGGTGGCGATGTCACTGGATGGCCGCGCCTTGCCAGAAGTGATCAGCTGGGCATCAGGGGCAGAGCAGCGGATCAATGAATTGCCGTGCGTTGGCCTGGGTGCTGACCGCTATTACCACCGGCCAATGATGGTGAACGGCTGGCTGCCAAAGGAGGAGAAGTGGCGGTCGGTGCTGGCAATCGACCCCTCTGGCCGCGGCAGCGACGAGCTGGCCTGGGCGGTGGTAGCGGAGCTCAACGGCAACCTGTTCGTGCTGGAGAGCGGCGGCACCACGCGGGGCTACGAAGACGACGTGCTGCTGCTGCTGGCCAAGATCGCCAAGCAGTGGGAGGTGAATGCTGTGATCCCAGAGCCCAACTTTGGTGACGGCATGTTCAGCAAAATCCTTCAGCCGGTGCTGCAGCGGATCTACCCCTGCGCAATCGAGGAAGCACCGCGCTCCAGTGGGCAGAAGGAGCGCCGGATCATCGACGTGCTGGCGCCGCTGGTGCAGCAGCACCGGGTAGTGATCAACAGCGAGCTGATCAAAAAGGACTGGGAGGGAGCAGAGCGCGAAGCGGACCACGGCCACCCGCGGTCCCTGATGTACCAGCTCAGTCGGATCACCACTGACCGTGGCAGCCTGCAGTTCTACGACCGCATTGACGCCCTGGCGATCGCTGCAGCCCACTTTGTGGAGGCCGCGGCCCAGGACCAGGCCAAAGCGGCCAGGCGGCGCCAGGACGAGCGCATGGAAGCCAACCTGGCTGCATGGTTTGACGAGACCGGATCAGCGATTGATTCGCTGGCCCTGGGCTTCATCCCCAAAGGCAAGGGGGCCTACGGGGGCGTCAAGCGGTAGGCGGCAGCCGCAGGGGCACCACCTTTGCCTTGTCCTCCAGGGACCCAAAGGTGTGGAGCTTGGCGGCCATCCTGGCCATCGCTTCCGTGGCCGTGCCTTCGAGCGGTGCGGCGTTGATGTTGTTCTGCTTCATCAGCTGGGCAAAGAGGCGGCGATCCTCGCTGCTCGCTTCGCCTTGCTCGATCTTGAAGACCAGCTCCTCGACGATCGCCTTGTGGCCGCGGTCGTACAGCCCTCGCAGGTCGGTGTCAGCCACGGTTGCATGGGTGCAGAGCTGCGCCCATCATGACAATTAAAGACCTGCAATTCACGGACCAGCGCTGGCTGCAGTTCTGGGAGAACTATCAGGGCCTCGAGCACCAGAAAAAAGCCATCGTCAAACTGGGCGAGCACATCAAAGAAGCAGACCAGTGCCTGCTGGTCGAATCTGCTGACTGGGTCGACGACTGGCGTGGGCCGGCAGCGCCGCCGGCGGCTGATTGGCTGAAGATCGCCCAGCCGTTTGTGGCCAACTGGGAGGGCTTCCGTGCCCAGGCGTACCTCTGCCCGGCCAAGGTGTGGACAGTGGGCTATGGCGCCACATCACTCCGCGGCAAGGCCGTGAAGGCCGGCGACACCATCACCCAGCCGCTGGCCGCTGATCTGCTGGCTGATGATCTCAAGCGCTTCCACCAAGGGGTGGTGAAGCTCATCCCTGCGGTAACGGGCTATAGCGCCTCGCAGCAGGCGGCATTGACGTCCTGGGCCTTCAATGTTGGCCTGGGGGCAGTGGAGAGCTCCACCCTGCGGCGACGACTGCTGGCAGGTGAAAACCCACGCACGGTGATCACGCAGGAGCTGCCGCGCTGGAACAAGGGCGATGGTGGCAAGGTGCTTGAGGGCCTAACTCGGCGCCGGGCTGAGGAGGTCAAACTGTTTCAAAGTGGCGGCCCTAGCCCCGCGCCGGCCTTCACCCCGGGCTCGCCATTCAGCTACAAGATCACGCCCAATGTTGCCTACGGGGAAATCACGCTGCAGTCAGAGGCGCGGCGGTTTCAGCGCCAGCATCAATGCGACACGGCTGTGCTGCTGGCGCAGTTTGTGCAGCGGGCTCGTGATTTCTATGGCCGCCCGGCGATCATCACAAGTGGATACCGCCCCCCGAAAATCAATGCGCAGGTGGGTGGGGCCAGCCGCTCTGAGCACCTCTACGACAGGCCGGACACCGGCGCGATTGACTTCTACATCGACGGCATCCCCGTGATTCAGCTGCAGCGGTGGGCCGATGAGCGCTGGCCCTACAGCCTCGGTTATGGCGCACCCAAGGGATTCATTCACTTGGGAATGCGCCCAGGCCGCCCTAAAGTGCGGTGGAACTATTGAGGCAGTACGTCATGGCAAAAGCCAAAGGCAAGGGCGGCAAGAAAGGCGGCGGCAAGAAGGGCTACTGATCCTTGCCGAAGACGTCCGGCAACCGGCCGCCGAGGGCCCTGTCAACGCGCTTGTAGGCGCTCTGGCCCAGGAATACCGCCGCCGGCTCTATGAAGGCCTTGGCGACCACCAGGCGCAGGCCTGAGGCCAGCAGCGAGCCCACCACGATGTCGCCAACGATGCGCAGATCGTCCCAGCCCCAATGGGCATTCATCGCTTGCCTCCAGCGAATCGCCCATTCGCATCACGTTTGCGGCTTGGCCGGTTCTGGCGCGTAGCTGGCTCGCGCCGGTGCAGCTCGTAAGGGAACAACTCGCGGGCCATGTGCAGGGTCAGCTGCAGCACCGAGTTGTCCTTGAGCTTGGAAATGCCGATTAGCTCGCTGAGAACGAACAGCGCTAGGCCAACCAGGAGTTCAGGATGATTGTCCATGGGGGTCAGGCTGGGTGGTGGCTTCCAGGTAGGTGATGCGGTTGTCGTGGCGCTGCAGAGTGGTGTACACGCTGTCAAACGCCGTTTCAAAACGCACAAGCGTTTTGTCGATGTGCTTGACCGAG
>JAGYNF010000112.1 GCA_018400215.1 Cyanobium sp. M55B138
CACCACAGGTGAACACATCCACGGCCGCATAGCCCGATTCGGGCCAGGTGTGGATGGAGATGTGGGATTCGGCCAGCAGGGCCAAACCGGTGACCCCCTGGGGCTCGAAGCGGTGGGTGATCAGGTTGAGCAGGGTGGCACCAGCCCGTTTCGCTGCGGTGGTGATGGTGTCCCTGAGGAAAGCTTCGTCGTTGAGCCTGGCGCTGCTGCAGCCGTAGAGCTCAAGAATGCAGTGTTTGCCCACCGTGTCGGAGATCTGGTGGGGCTGGGTGGTGGGGGCTGCGGTCCATCCCGGGTTGGGGTGGAGGCACGGCAGGGTCTGGGTCATCAAGGATCAAGGCGATCGATCCATCAATTTAGTCCCTCAGTTGGCAGTCCCTCAGTTGGCCAGGGCCGACCATCCACCGAGCTGGGCGGGGGTTCGGGCTCAGGCAGCCGGCTGTTGCACCTCGCGCTTGAGCAGGGCGTAGAGGTAATCGGGCGACTTATAACGGCTGGGCAGGCATTTCTGCAGCAGGCTGAGTCGCTCCCAGCAGACAGTGCGCTGGATGGCCTCAAAGCTGCGCCCATTGCGGATCAGCAGCCGCAAGGCTTTGCAGTATGTGGGGTAACCCGCCTCCAATTCGCCGATCGTGAGCTTGGCGACAGCACCCATGGAGACCATATCGGTTCGATCAACCTTAGGCAGCCGAGGGGACAGCCAAGCTCCTGGCCGGCCCCGTGGCCCAGGCTCTTCATGAATCCTTACCGCCAGCCTGGTGGGGCCAACGCCCAGGGGATCGATCCCCTGAATATTTTTTCCTGTGTGTCTCCCGGTGAGTGGACGGCAACGGCATGCCGGGGCTTGAGTTGGGATTCTGATCCAGGGTCCATGGCCCCGTCTTCCGGCCCGCCCGTGTTGGTGGTGAACACCGGCAGCTCAAGCCTGAAAGTGGCCCTGTGCAACAGCGCCGGCCAGCGCCTCCTGCAGGAACAGCGCAGCTGGGATGCCAGCGGCGCCACCGGCCTGCAATGCCTACTGGAGCAGTGGCTCAAACCCCTGCTCCACTCCTGGCAACCGGCTCCGCACCTGGTGGTGCACCGACTGGTGCACGGCGGCGATCGCTTCACGGCTCCAGCCCTGCTCACCGCTGAGGTGGTGGCAGAGCTGGAGGCACTCGTGCCCCTGGCGCCCCTCCACAACGGCCCTGCCCTAGCGGCGATCCGCTGGTTGCAACAGCACAGCCCCGATCGCGGCCAGCTGCCGCAGTGGGCCTGTTTTGACACGGCCTTCCACGCCAGCCTCCACGAAACGGCCTTCAGCTATGCGATCCCAGCAGCCTGGCGGGCCCAGGGACTGCGCCGCTATGGTTTCCATGGGCTAAACCACCAACATGTGGGGGAGGCGGTGGCCCGCCAGGAGCCCGCCGTGCGCCGGCTGATCAGTTGCCATCTCGGCGCGGGCTGCTCCCTCTGCGCCATTGCCATCTCCACCGATGGCATCCCCCTCAGCGTCGACACCACCATGGGCTTCACGCCGCTAGAGGGGCTGGTGATGGCCAGCCGCAGCGGCAGCGTGGATCCAGGCCTGCTGTTGCATCTGCTGCGCCAGGGGGTGGACGTGGAGGAGCTTGACAGGGCCCTCAACCGCCAGAGCGGGTTGCTGGGCCTCTCCGGCCTGAGCGGGGACATGCGCGAGCTGCGCCAGGCAGCCAGCCAGGGGCACCCCGGCGCCCGGCTGGCAATCGACGTGTTCCGCCATCGCCTGCTGCAGGGCATCGGCGCCATGGCCGCCAGCCTGGGGGGGGTGGACGCCATCGCCCTCACCGCCGGGATCGGGGAGCACGACACGGCCCTGGCCACGGAGCTGGAGCAGGCCCTGGGTTGGCTGCAGCCGCTGCTCTGGCTGCGGATCCCCGCCGATGAGGAGGGCACCATGGTGCGCCAATGCCTGAGCGGCCAAGCTTGAGCTGGCCTTAACGAGAAGATCACCAACCTCGATCAAGCTGATTTTCAATGCAGCCGCTGATCGCCATGGCATTGCCCTCGGCAGACGAGCAGATTTTGCGCAGCATGCAGGCGCTCGAGCCCCGTGCCGATGCCAAAGCGGTGCAGCCAGGCGAGGTGATCTTCCGGGCAGGAGAGCGTGGCGATTGCCTCTATGGCGTGCTCGAGGGCCAAGTGCGCATTCACTGGGGAGACGCCGAGGGCAGCCAGACCGAACTGCTGGGCCCCGGCCGCTGCTTCGGCGAGGGAGCCCTGGTGCAGGCTGGCGACCACACCCGCCACAACACCGCCATCGCCGAGCAACCCACGCGGCTGTTGACCATGAACCGGGAGGTGTTCCTCTTTGCGATGGAAGCCCTGCCGATGTTTGGCCTCGAACTGCTCGCCTCCCTGGAACGGCGTTTGCAGAACATGGGGCAAAGCGCAACCCGTTGAGCACAGCCGCATGGATCCCTTGGACACCGCCATGACCATCACCGAGGCCTTCGCAGCCATTCCGCTGGCGGCGGTGTGCTGCGACCACACCTTCGGGAAAGACGAGGCCCGGGTGATCCGCGAGCAACTGCTCACGCGCACCACCTATCGGGCCATGGGGCCCTATAGCTTCGGGCTGATGATCTCCGGGTTGCTGCAACGCTTCCGCGCCGAGTCGTGGCAGGGGCTGATCAGCGCTGCTGCCCCCCTGCTCAACCCCGAGCAGCGGGAAACCGCCTTCGCCCTGGCCTGCCAGGTGGTGCACTGCGACCGCGACGTGGCGCCGGCCGAGCAGCAATTCCTTTCCGCATTGGCGGCCCAGCTCGACCTCAACGACGCCCGGGCTATGCAAATCCTGGAGGTGTGCGAGCTGTTGCAGCGCGATTGCCTCGCCGACGCCCCTTAACCGATCCCCCGATGACTCTCCAGCGATGAGCAAGCGGAGCGTGCAGGCCTACATCGAAGAGGTGCCGAGCTGGGAAGGGGGCGCCCGCCTGGCCGGACCGCCCCTGTCGGGCATGCAATGGCTGGTGTGGTCTTTAGCCACGGCCGGCAAGTTTTTCGAGGGCCTGATCGTGTTCATGGGCGGCATTGCCCTGCCCCTGGTGGCCGAGCAGTTCGCCATGACTAGCGCCGATAAGGGCCTGGTGACCGCCGCCACCCTGGCAGGCATCTTGATCGGAGCCCTGGCTCTGGGGGGTCTGGCCGATCGCTTCGGCCGCAAGCCGGTGTTCATCGGCGAGATGGTGCTGCTGGCTTTGGCGTTGGTGGGTGCAGCCTTCAGCACGGGCACGGTGCAGCTGGTGACGGCCCTGTTTGTGATCGGTCTAGCCCTCGGCGCCGACTACCCCACCGCCCACCTGGTGATCTCCGAAAGCATCCCGGCAGCGGTGCGTGGACGCCTGGTGCTCGGTGCCTTCAGCTTCCAGGCCGTGGGAGCGGTGCTGGGCACCGCCATCGCCGCAGTGGTGTTGAGCAGCGATCCCAATCTCAATGCCTGGCGCATCTTCTACCTACTGCCGGTGCTGCCGGTGACGCTGGTGGTGTGGGGCCGCTTGTTCCTGCCGGAGAGCAGCCACTGGCTGGTGAGCCAGGGCAAGGTGGACAAGGCGGAAAAGCAGCTCCGCAAACTGCTCGGGCGCAACGACGTGGAGCTGCTCGCCCTGGAGATCGCCGAAGAGGGGCGCATCCAGCGCAGCAGCGATTGGCGCAGCCTGTTCCGGGGCAAGTTGCAACGGGCCACGATCCTGGCCTCGGTGCCCTGGTTCCTGCAGGACATCTCCACCTATGGGATCGGCATCTTCACGCCCGTGATCATTGCGGCGGCGTTTGGGGCCTCGGCCAAGGAGCACACCGTGGCCGCCGTGATCCACAACGATCTGCTCGGCGCCCGCGGTACCGCCCTGGTGGATCTGGGTTTCCTGGCGGGGATTGCCTGCGCCATCGCCCTGGCCGACCGCTGGGGACGCATTCCCCTGCAGATCATCGGCTTTGTGGGCTGCGCCGTGGGGCTGCTGATTGCCGCCGCAGGCAACCTGGGCGGCCAGACCAACCTGCCGGTGATCGTGGTCGGCTTTGTGCTCTTTCAGTTCATGACCAACCTGGGGCCCAACGCCCAGACCTATCTGCTGGCCGGGGAGGTGTTCCCCACCCCCGTTCGCGGGCTCGGGGCGGGTCTGGCCGCAGCCACCGGCAAGGTGGGCGCGGTGCTCACCGCCTTCCTGTTTCCGATCCTGCTCGCCGACTGGGGCACCGAGCGGCTGCTGCCCCTGCTGGCCATCACCTCCCTGGTGGGAGCCGCCATCACCTGGGCCTACCGAATCGAAACCACCGGCAAGGCCATGGAGTCAATCTAAGTGGAGTTGCCCTGAATGCCGCTGCCCTACCCCCTGCTAGCCGGCTCGGACGTGCTGAAGCAGGTGATGTTGCCACCCCGGGCGGGCTGTGGTTTTTCCGCCGGCGCCCACTCGCGCCCGCAGGATAAAATCTAAAAATAGATCGTCGACCCACCCTGCGGTCTCAGCTGCTGGCGCGACCTGCGGCAAGGGGTCCTGGACGCCCCGGAACCGCTGCTGGCTAACCACCTGGCCCGCCCGGCTCCAGCTGCAAAGTGGCATGGTCAACGCCAACCTCCCGCAGGGCATCCTTGGCCCGATGCAACAAATCGAGATCCAGGGCCGGATCGGAGTTGCGGCGTAGATGGGCCGTGAGGGCGACCTGGGTGGTGCTGGGGCACCAGATGTGCACGTGATGCACATCCACCACCCCGGGCAGGGACTGGAGCACATCTCGCACCTGCCCGACCTGAATGTGGGGCGGCACGGCATCGAGAATTACCTGCAGGGCATCGCGCATCAACTGCACCGCCGTGAATGCGATGGCCAGGCCCACGCCGATGCCGGTGAGGGCATCCAGCCTTAGCCAGCCCGTGAGGCCCACCAGCAGGGCGCTCACCAGCACCGCCACTGACACCAGGGCATCACTGAGCAAATGGGTGACTGCAGCGCGGCGGTTGAGATCGTGGTGGTGACCGTGGCCGAACAGACGGGCGGAGAGGAGGTTCACAGCAATCCCAGCTGCCGCTGCCCAGGCCACCGGTCCACTGACGACTAGCTCGGGCTGGAGCAAGCGCTGAATCCCCTCCACGATCACCACGGCCGAGGCCATGGCGATCAAAACGCCATTGGCCAGGGCCGCCAGCTGGGTGCTGCGGCCAAAGCCATAGGTGAAGCGCTCCGTCGGCGGACGGGTGGTGAGCCGTTCCGCCCCCCAACCCAAGCCCAGGCCGGCCACGTCCCCCAGGTTGTGCACGGCGTCACCCACCAGCGCCAGCGATCCGAAGGCCGTGCCCACCAGGAGTTGCATGACCGATAGGGCGGTGTTGAGCAGGATGCTCCAGCGAAAGGCCGAGGCCAGCCCATTGCGACCGATGTGCTGCTGCTCATGAGGTGCCATCACCCGTGGTGCCTGGATTGCAAGGGGTCTGTGGCTCACTTTGGCGGGCATGCCAAAGGAACACTGGTATTGCAGGCAGCAACAGCAGCCGGCTTCAATTAAATTGAGATATGAGGAACTAGGCGTGCAACGGCGCTCCCTGCTGCAGCTGCTGGGCATGGGCACCGGACTGATCGCGACCCGCCTTCCGGCCGGCGCCCTATCTATGGGCAGCGCTCACCCGGGGGCCAGGG
>JAGYNF010000113.1 GCA_018400215.1 Cyanobium sp. M55B138
TCCCCCGCGAAGGGACACCGTGAGGCGCTGCAGGTCGTTGATGGCTCTCGCTCCCGTTCCGATCTGGGGCGAAGTGTAGGGAGCGTTGGCGACCCTGAGGCCCCGTGGGTTGAAATGGGCAGATTCAGTCAAAAAACGACGTCAAGAGTCAAGTCCAGCTGCCCTGGCATGGCTGGGGGCCCGCTCAGCGACGCTCCGCCATCAGGGCCGTGAAGCGGGCGAAGTGGTGGTCGGCATCGTGGGGGCCAGGACTGGCTTCCGGGTGGTACTGAACCCCAAACACGGGTTGATCCACCAGGGCCATGGCCGCCACGGTCTGGTCGTTGAGGTTGTGGTGGGTGATGCGCACCCGCTCCGGGGGCAGGGAGTCGGCCTCCAGGGCAAATCCGTGGTTCTGACTGGTGATCTCCACCTCACCGGCACGGCCACAGGGATGGTTGAGGCCACGGTGGCCGTAGCCCAGCTTGAAGGTGCGCCCCCCGAGCGCCAGGCCAAGGATCTGATGCCCCAGGCAGATGCCGAACAGGGGCAGCTGGGGCTGGGCCAGCAGCTGCCGTGCCAGGGCGATGCCAGCGGTGACGGCGGCCGGATCGCCGGGGCCGTTGGAGAGGAACACCCCCTCCGGCCGATGGGACAGCACCTGGTCGAGGCTGCTGTCGGCGGGCAGCACGGTGACCTGGCAGCCATGGGCCACCAGGCGATCCAAAATCGCCCGCTTGATGCCGAAATCGATGGCCACCACCCGGTATGGCAGCTCTGGACGGGCCTGGAGTCGGGCGTCAAACTCCACAGCACAGGGAATCTGCCAGCCATAGGGCTCCCTGGTGCTCACCTGGGCCGCCAGGTTGAGGCCCTGCATCGAGGGGGCCGAGCGCACCCGCTCAAGCAGGGCCTGGGGCGTGGTGCCATCGCTGCTGATGGCGCCGTTGATGGCCCCCCCCTGGCGCAGGTGGCGCACCAGGGCGCGGGTGTCGACGCCGCGGATGCCCACCACGCCGTGGCGATCCAGCCAGCCCGCCAGCTCCCCCTCGGCCCGCCAGCTGCTGGCGACCGGGGCCAGTTGGCGGGCGATCACCCCCCGCACATGGGGATGGTCGGCCTCCTGGTCGTGGCCATTTACCCCCGTGTTGCCGAGTTCGGGGTAGGTGAAGGTCACCAGCTGGCCGGCGTAGCTCGGATCGGTCATCACCTCCTGGTAGCCCGTCATGCCGGTGTTGAACACCACCTCGCCGATCGCGGTGCCCAGGGCCCCGAAGGCCTCCCCCCGCAGCACGGTGCCATCGGCCAGCACCAGGAGAGCGGCTGGGGCGGGGGAACGCATGGCGGCTCCGATCTCAATGGACCCGATCATCCCCCAGCGGGGACGGCCAGCGCTGTGCGCAGGCTCTCCAGGCGGCTCCAGGCCGCTCCATTGGCCAACACGGCAGCCGCCTGGGCATGGCCATCGGCCATCTCGTCAACCAGCCCCGCGGCCCACAGCACCAGGGCCGCATTGAGGGCCACCACATCGGCCTGGGGGCGGCTGCCCCGGCCCTGGAGCACGGCCTCCAGGATGGCCCTGTTGGTGGCCAGATCGCCGCCAGCCAGGGCCGCGTTCGGGGCCAGGGCCAGGCCGAGGGCACCCGGGTCGAGCTCCTGGCTGCTCACCGCACCCGCCTCCACCAGCCGCAACTGGCTGGGACCCTGCAGGGAGGCCTCATCCAGTCCTCCGCAACCGTGCACCACCACGGCCCGCTGCAGGCCGAGGCGGGCCAGGGCCTCCGCCATCGGATCCAGCAGGTCGGCGCGGGCCACCCCCAGCACCTGGGCCTCAGGCCGCAGCGGATTCACCAGGGGCCCGAGCAGGTTGAACACGGTGCGCACCCCCAGGGCCCTGCGCAGGGGCGCCAGGCCCACCAGAGCCGGATGCCAGCCCGGGGCGAACAGGAAGGTGACCCCCGCGGCGGGGAGCGCAGCCAGCACCTGCTCCTGGGGCGCCTGCAACTGCAGCCCCAGCGCCTCGAGCACATCGGCCGACCCCACCCGTCCACTGGCGCTGCGGTTGCCGTGCTTGGCGACCTGGGCACCGCAGGCGGCTGCCACAAACGCCACCGCCGTGGAAATGTTGAAGCTGTCGGCACCGTCTCCCCCGGTGCCGCAGGTATCCACCAGGGGCTGGGCCGGCCGGCCGGCTGGCTGGGGGCAGGCCTGGCGCAGCACCTGGGCCATGGCCGCCAGCTCTTCCCCCGTGACCCCCTTGCTACGCAGCGCCGAGAGCAGCGCACCGGTGAGCACCGGCGCAATCTCCTCGGCCAGCCAACCGCGCATCAGCAGGGTCGCGTCGTCACTGCTGAGGGATTGGCCGGCCAGCAGGCGCTCCAGCAGGGCGGGCCAAGGGGCGGGGGGGGCTGGTGGCTGGGGGGAAGGGGCCATGGCAGCGCCTCTCGGCGGTGGGCGAATCGCCCAATTCAACCGCGCCGCCCAGGGGAAGGCATAAAAAAGCCCGGGTGCAATGCACACCGGGCCGGGTGATGGGGACGGTCCCACTATCCCCCGAAACGGGAGCAAAAGGCGAGATCAGTTCCGCAGCCCCCCATCCGCAGCCCCGATCGCTGCCCCGTTCATGGCTCCTGGGCGGCCGTGTCGAAGCCCGAACCCACCGCCTCCTCCGGGCCGGTCGGAGCCGGCCGGTATCCAGCGGCCCAGATCTGCCGGGTGCGGGCGTGCAGCTCGTCACGGCTGAGTCCCCACAGGCGCAGCAGCTTGTCGAGATCCTCCTGCAGATCACGGGCACCGGGAAAACCCTGGTAGCGCATCAACAGGCGGGCCGCATCCACCAGCTGGGCATCGGCCGGGGTTTGCACCGCCAGCAGGCCATCCACCACATCCCGATCCAGGGCATGGAGGGGGTGGCTCTGGTCTGGGGGAGCGGACGGGGGATCGGTGGGCAGGGAGGACACGGCCAGGAGCGATGGAACAGGGGAGAGCACACCACTGCAGCAGGGGGGTGCTCCTTAGGTTGGGCCCATCTTCGAGCAGGCGGTGTGGGTGCCCTACGGCCCGATCTGATCTGGCGCTACCTGCGCCCCCACCGCAAGGCGGTGCTGCAGGGCACCGCCGCCCTGGTGGTGGTGAACCTGCTCAGCGTCAGCATCCCCCTGCTGGTGCGGCGGGTGATCGACGACCTGCAGGACGGCTTTGAACTGCAGGATGTGTTCAACCAGGCCCTGCTGATCATGGTGCTGGCCACGCTGATGGGGGGGGTGCGGCTGTACTCGCGCCTGCTGGTGTTCGGCGTGGGGCGCCAAGTGGAGGCGGACCTCAAGCAAAAAATCTTCGACCACCTGCTGCTGCAGGAACCGGGCTGGGTTCAGACCACCGGCAGCGGTGAGGTGATCAGCCGGGCCACCAGCGATGTGGAGAACGTGCGGCGGCTGCTGGGCTTTGCCGTGCTCAGCCTCACCAATACAGCCCTCGCCTACGGCCTCACCCTGCCGGCGATGCTCTCGATCGACCCCGGCCTGAGCCTGGCGGCCGTGGGGCTCTACCCGCTGATGTTGATCACCGTGCGCCTGTTCGGCGGCCGGATGATGCGTCAGCAACGCCGCCAGCAGGAGGCGCTGGCCGGCTTGAGCGACCTGATCCAGGAGGACCTCTCCGGCATCAGCGCCATCAAGATCTACGGCCAGGAGGCCACCGAGCAACAGGCCTTCGCCGGCCGCAATGGGGTGTACCGCGATGCGGCCCTGGGTCTGGCCCGCACCCGCAGCACCCTGTTTCCGCTGCTGGAAGGGATTTCCTCGATCAGCCTGCTGCTGCTGCTGGCCCTGGGCAGCGGCCAGCTGGAGAGCGGCCGCCTCAGCATCGGCGATCTGGTGGCCCTGATCCTCTACGTGGAGCGGCTGGTGTTTCCCACCGCCCTGCTGGGTTTCACGCTGAACACCTTCCAGACCGGCCAGGTGAGCCTGGAGCGGGTGGAACAACTGCTGCAGCGCCGGCCCCTGGTGCAGTCGCCCCGCCAGCCGCAGCCAGCGCCAGCCCCGGGCCGCGGAGAGCTGGAGGCCCGGGGCCTCACCGTGCGCTATCCGGGGGCCGCCCGCCCGGCCCTGGTGGATGTGACCTTCCGGATCGAACCCGGCGAACTGGTGGCGGTGGTGGGCCCGGTGGGTTGCGGCAAGACCACCCTGGCCCGCGCCCTGGGCCGCATGGTGGAGCTCGACCCGGGCGAACTCTGGCTCGACGGCATCGATGTGACCCAGATGGCCCTTGAGCAGTTGCGCAGCCGTGTGGCCCTGGTGCCCCAGGAGGGCTACCTGTTCACCGCCTCCCTGGCCGACAACCTGCGCTTCGGTGAGCCCGAGGCGAGCCAGCAGCGGGTGGAGACGGCGGCCGCCCAGGCCCGGCTGGATGGCGATATCAAGGGGTTCCCGGATGGCTATCTCACCCTGGTGGGGGAACGGGGTATCACCCTCAGCGGGGGGCAACGCCAGCGCACGGCCCTGGGCCGGGCCCTGTTGGTCGATGCCCCGATCCTGGTGTTGGATGACGCCCTCGCCAGCGTGGACAACACCACGGCCGCCGAGATTCTGCGCACAATCCGCGGCCAGGGCCAGCAGGGGCGCACGGTGCTGATGATCAGCCACCAGCTCTCGGCGGCGGCCGCCTGCGACCGGGTGTTGGTGTTGGAGGACGGTCGCCTGGTGCAGCAGGGTCACCACCTGGAACTGCTGGAGCAGCCCGGCACCTATCGCCGCCTCTGGGCCCGGGAGCAGGCCAAGGAGGAGCTGCAGGCCCCCGCCTGAACGGGGCGGCCACCGAACAGTTGTTGCGAGGGGCAGCCAGCGGGCCTGGATGGGGCTTCAGTGGAACGGAACGAGCACTCACCCCGCAGCCGGGTCCCGCAGTGGGGCCCCCAGCCGGCCGATCTCCCCCCTGTCCCTTCACCACCATGGCCACCGCTCCCAGCCCCTTCGCGCCGCAGCGCTACAACCTGCGCTGCACCCTCACCTTTGGTGACATCTATGCCCAGATCCTGATCTGGATGGCGGTGATCTTCGCCAGCCTCGCGGCCGGGCTGGCCCTGATGGGGGCCAGCAAACCGATCGTGGCCCTGATCGGCGTGGGCCTGATCCTGGTGCTCTCGCTGCCCTTTCTGTTGTTTGCCTTCACCACCACCCTGCTCAACCACATCGCCCTGGATCCCAGCGCTGAACAGCCAACCGGCCTGCCTGACTAGGCTCTAACCAATTGCATGGGCCGGGTGTTCGGACTGTTCCAGGGCCAGGGAAAGCCACAGGTGTCCGCGGAGAGCAGCCTGGCGTTGCATCCCATCCTGGGCACGCCGATCCACCAGGCCCCCCAGGCCGGCCAGGCCGAGGCCCTGTTTGGCTGTGGCTGCTTCTGGGGGGCGGAAAAGGGTTTCTGGCGGCTCCCTGGCGTGGTCACCACCGCCGTGGGCTATGCCGGAGGCAGCCTGGACAACCCCAGCTATCAGCAGGTGTGC